>JACPZD010000012.1 GCA_016195665.1 Gammaproteobacteria bacterium
ATTGCGCAAGGCCGCCAAACGTACAGTCAGCGATTTGTGGGATGAAATCGGAAAACTCCTTGATGCGTTCTCGCTAGACGAATGCAAAAACTATTTTGCGTCTTCTGGATATGTATGTGCTTAAATCAAAAATGCTCTAGCAGCCTGCTGGTCCCTGACGCGGGTGTAATCAATGCGGATGCCGCCGATCTCCGTATAAATGTGATCCCTGTCCACCACATGCACCACCAGCCCTATACCGCTCTCGCCTATGACGTGGACAGTACTGCCCTCGGTCTTGTAGGTAACCTTGTGCATCTGGCCGTTGAGTTTCATGGTGTCGCGGGTAAATTCCAGACCGGGGGTGATGTCTATGCTGATCCCCATCACATTCACCGGTTTGGTCTCCCACTTTCCCAGAATCGGATTGCCGGAGCAGGCCGTCAACACGGCCAGCAGCACCGCCACCAGTAGCCATCGCAGTTGTCTCATCGCTCCTCCTCGTTACCGGGTAGTTCATCTGCGCCAAAAGGCGGGGGTCAATATCACAAACAAGGTAAACAGCTCCAACCGGCCTAACAGCATGGCCAGCGACAGCAGCCACTTGGCGGCCTCGGGCAGCGCGGCGAAGTTGGCGGCAGGGCCCACCGCGCCGAGGCCGGGGCCGGTGTTGTTGATCGCCGCTGCGGTGGCGCTGAAGGCGGTGACGAGGTCCACACCCATCGCCGAGATACTCAAGGCGATGATGGCGAAGCTTGCAAGATAAGTTGCAAAAAACGCGGACACCGCGGCGATGGTGCGCTCCGGTACGGGTTTACCGGAGAGCTTTAAGGGTACGATGGCATGCGGATGGATCAAGCGCTGGATTTCACACAAGGTCTGTTTGAACAGCAGCACGACGCGCACCACCTTCATGCCGCCCGAGGTGGAGCCCGCCGAGCCGGAAAAAAAGCTGATGATCATGAGCAAGGCGCCCAGCACCGGCGGCCAGGCGCCGAAGTCCGCGCTCATATAGCCGGTGGTGGTGGCCATGGTGACTACTTGAAATACCGCATAGCGGAAGGACTGTAGCAGCGTGGGATAGGTCTCCGTGAGGAACAGGTAAAGTCCGATAAACAAGGTCGCCGCGATGATGATGGCGGAATAAACACGAAACTCGGTGTCTTGCCAATAGCTGCGCAGACTGCGTCCGCGGAATGCCAGAAAATGCAGCGCGAAACTCGTGCCGCCTAAAAACATGAACAGCGTGAGTATCATTTCAATGGCGGGGCTGTTGAAATAAGCTATGCTCGCGTCATGGGTGGAAAAGCCTCCTGTGGAGACCGACGCGAAGCCGTGAAACAGTGCGTCAAACGGCGTCATGCCCGCGGCCCACAAGGCCAGGGCGCAGGCCGCGGTGAGTCCCAGATAGATATACCACAGCGCCTTGGCGGTTTCTTTAATGCGCGGCGTGAGCTTGCTCTCCTTCATCGGCCCCGGCGTTTCGGCTTTATAGAGCTGCATGCCGCCTACGCCCAGCATGGGCAGGATGGCCACTGCCAGAACCACAATGCCCATCCCGCCCATGAACTGCAAGATACCGCGCCATAAATTCATCGAAGGCGCGAGATGATCGAGGCCGGTGAGTACGGTAGAGCCGGAGGTGGTCAGCCCGGACATGGTTTCAAAATAGGCATCCGCCATGAGCGAGGTGGTGCCGACGAATTGGAAAGGCAGCGCGCCGAACAACGCGAGCAGGGTCCAAAACAGGCTCACGATGACAAAGGCATCGCGCGTACGCAGCTCCCTGCCCTGGCGCCTCACTGGCAGCCACAACAGAAAACCCGTCACTAAAGTAATGAGGCAGGCTTTGAGGAACGGCGCAAAACCCCCGTCCTGATCGAACCAGGAAAGCACGATGCAGGGCAGCATGGTAAGGCTGAACAGCATCAGCAACAAACCCATGATGCGTTGAATGACGAGGAATTGCATAACTACAGATGCAAGATACAAGATACAAGATACAAGTTAAACATGATGGCAGCATGATTGTGCTGTTTTTTTTGTATCTTGTATCTTGTATCTTGCATCTGTTTTTCAGATAAACGTCACGCCGACCTGAAACAACCGTTCCACCTCGGCGATCCGGCGCTTGTCCACCAGAAACAGGATGACGTGATCCTCGGCCTCGATCACGGTGTCGTGATGGGCGATAAGCACCTCATCGCCGCGGACGATGGCGCCGATGGTGGCGCCGGCGGGCAGCTTGATGTCTTCGATGGCGCGCCCGATCACCCTGGAGGTGCGGCTGTCGCCGTGCGCCACCGCCTCGATGGCCTCGGCGGCGCCGCGCCGCAGCGAATGCACCACGGCCACGTCGCCGCGCCGGATATGGGCCAACAGGCTGCCGATCATCGCCTGCTGCGGCGAGATGGCGATATCTATGCTGCCGCTCTCCATCAAATCTACATAAGCGGCGCGGTTGATGAGCGCCATCACCTTGCGGCAGCCGAGTTTTTTGGCCAGCATGGCGGAAAGGATATTGTCCTCGTCGTCATTGGTGAGCGCGCAAAAGATGTCGGTGTCCTGAATATTCTCTTCGCTCAATAGGTCTTCATCGGTGGCGTCGCCTTGCAGCACCGTGGCGTTGTGCAGCTCCTCCGCGATCTGGCGGGCGCGCCCCGGATTATGCTCGATGAGCTTGACCTGGTAATCGTCTTCCAGCGCCTTGGCGAGGCGTTTTCCGATGTTGCCGCCGCCCGCTATCATGATACGTTTGTAAGGATTGTCGAGCCTGCGCAGCTCGCTCATCACGGCCCGGCAATTTTTGGTGGCGGCGATGAAAAACACGTCGTCATCCTCTTCAATCACGGTGCCGCCCTGCGGGACGATGGACTGCCCGCGGCGGAAGATCGCCACCACCCGCGTCTCGATACCCGGCATGTGTTCGCGCAGTTCGCGCAGCTCGCGCCCCACCAGCGGCCCGCCATGGTAGGTCTTGACCGCGACCAACTGCACCAGACCGCGGGCAAAATCCAGCACCTGCAAGGCGCCGGGAAATTCGATCAGGCGCTGTACATAATCGGTGACCAGTTGCTCGGGGCTGATGAGCACGTCCACCGGAAAGGCGTCGGGCGAAAATAGCTGCGGATAGTTGAGATATTCAAGAGAACGTACGCGGGCGATCTTGGTCGGGGTATGGAACAGATTATAGGCGACCCGGCAGGCGACCATGTTGGTCTCGTCGCTGTTGGTGACCGCGAGCAGCATGTCCGCATCCTCGGCCCCGGCGCGCGCCAGCACGTCGGGGTGCGAGGCCTGCCCCACCACGGTGCGCAGATCAAAACGCACCTGCAACTCCTGCAGACGGCGCGCATCGGTGTCCACCACCGTGATGTCGTTGGCCTCGCTGCACAGGTTTTCGGCGACCGATGAACCGACCTGACCGGCGCCTAGGATGATGATTTTCATATTGAGGCAGACACAAGATACAAGATACAAGATACAAGGGAAGGGGCGATAGGAGTTGGCATATCGGCGTATTTTATCTTTTCTCTTGTATCTGTTTTATTCCGATTTCTCATGTTTTGCGGCTAGACCCAAGCTGCGCAATTTACGGTACAAATGGGTGCGCTCGATACCCGCGAGCTTTGCGGTTTTACCCACACTGCCGCCGGTCTTGGCCATCAAGTGCTCCAGATAGGCCTTTTCGAACTGGTCGCGGGCCTCGCGCAAGGGCAGGTCGAAGTTCGCTGCGGCCGTCGTGACCGTCTCGCGCGGCGCAGCCCCCAGCGCAGCATCCACCTCCGCGAGACTGATCTCTTCCCCCGAGCCCAGAATCAGCAGCCGCTGCACCAGATTCTTGAGTTCGCGCACATTACCCGGCCAGCCGTAGTTGCGCAAGCGGTTTTGCGCGGCGACGCTGAATTTCCGGTAAGGGAGATTTTCCTGATCAACAATGGCGTTTACATAAAAGTTCAACAAGTCCGGTACGTCTTCGCAGTGATCACGCAACGGCGGAATGGTGAGTGGCACGACATTGAGATGAAAATAGAGGTCCTCGCGGAAACGTCCGGCCTGCACCTCCTCGCGCAGGTCACGATGGGTGGCGGCGATGATGCGCACATTGGTCTGCACCGGCTCGCTGCCGCCCAGGCGCAAAAAGGAATGGGTCTGCAGGGCGCCCAACAGGCGGGCCTGAATCGCCGGATCCATATCGCTCACGTCATCAAGAAACAATGTGCCGCCGTTGGCCTGTTCCAGGCGTCCGAAGTGGATGTGCCCTCCTTCTTCGCTGCCGAACAACTCTGCCGCCGCGTTTTCGCGCGCCAGGGAGGCGACACTCACGTCCACAAACGGCCCGCCGCTGCGCGCGCTCAACGCATGCAGAGTGCGCGCGAAGGTCTCCTTGCCGCTGCCCGGCTCACCGCTGATCAGCACCCAGCTTTCATGCGGCGCAATGCGTTTGATCTGTTCGCGCAATTGCTGGATGGGCGGACTCTTCCCGACGGGTTCGGAGACGGCCTGGACGTGACGGCGCAGTCCGATATTTTCCTTGTGCAGCTTATCCGCCTCCAGGGCGCGCTCCACGGTAAGCAGCAGCTTGGCGAGCGACAAGGGCTTTTCGATGAAGTCATAGGCGCCGAGACGGGTCGCCTCGATGGCCGTCTCCACCGAGCCGTGCCCGGACATCATGATGACCGGCGAGGGCAGCGTACCGCCGTTCGACCACTCCTTGAGCAGCGAGATGCCGTCTATGTCTGGCATCCAGATGTCGAGCAGGGTGAGGTCCGGGCGACGCGCGCGGCGCGCCTGCCGCGCCTCGTTGCCGCCCTCGGCGACCGTGACCTCGTAGCCCTCGTCCTCCAGGATCTCCCTGACCAGGCGCCGGATCTCGGGTTCGTCGTCTACCACCAAAATGTGCGCAGTGCTCATATAGTTACTAAGCTGTTCAGTAAGTAAGATGACATTTCCGCCTCGTTCCCGCCCCCTGTTTAGGGGGCGGGACAGGGTGGGGGTAAGTGAAGGGTTTTTTTACGTTATGCCGCCGTGCCGCTATCACTGACCTGCAACGTAGACAACACCGGAAAACGAATCTTCAGGCACGCTCCGCCCTCCTTGGGATTTTCCGCGGTCAACGTGCCGCCATGCTCCTCGACGATCTTCTTCACGATCGCCAATCCTAGCCCAGTCCCCTTGGGTTTGGTAGTCACGTAGGGCTCGAACAATTGGGCCATGATCTCCTCGGGGATCCCGGGCCCACGATCCTCCACCCACAGCTCGACAAACCGGGTATCGTGATCGAGGACGCTGCGCGTGCCGACGATGATGCGCGAACCGCGCTTGCCGCTCATCGCCTCGAGCGAGTTCTTGATGAGATTATGCAACAATTGGCGTAAGCGTCCGGGGTCGGCCTCAATCAGCGGCAGATCCGGCTCCAGACGCACGTAAAATTGCGCACCCGCCCCTCCGCCGCGATACAGGTCCAGCACCTCGTTGACCAACGGGTTCAACTGCAGCGGCCGCGGCTGCATCTGCGGGTTGCGGGCGTACTCGGCAAACGAGTTGACCATGTCCTTCATCACCTCCACCTGCTGCACGATGGTGTGGGTGGAGCGGTCCAGCACCTCGGCGTCCTTGGCGTCCATGGTCTTGAGGTACTTGTGACGCAGGCGCTCGGCGGAGAGCTGGATCGGCGTCAAGGGGTTCTTGAACTCATGCGCCAGACGGCGCGCCACCTCGCCCCAAGCGGCGTCGCGCTGCGCCTGGATCAGGGCGGTGACGTCATCGAACACCACCAGATAATCCGGCTTCGCTCCGTCGGCGCCCGGCAGCAAGGTGCCGCGGCACATCAACGTCTGCCGCCCGGCGGGCGTCGTCATGACGCACTCTTCGCGCCAGTCCTGTTGAGAGGGCGCGGAAAGATGCCGGCCGATGGCGCCGCCGAATTCCGCTAGGTGCGGGTGTGCGGCGGCGATCTCCTCCCACGTACGGCCCAGCGCCGCGCCGAGGTCGGTGTTCAATAACTGACTCGCCGCGGCGTTCGCGGTGCGCAAGTGCTGCTGCGAATCCAGCGTCAGTACGCCCGAGGAAAGCCGCTCCAGCAGGGCCGTCAGATAGACGCGCTGACTCTCGGCCTGCTGCCGGCTCATGCTCACCGCATCACGCGCCTGCGCGATCTTGCGCGTCATATCGTTGAAGGATTGCACCAGAAAACCCAATTCATCATTGGACGAAACCGGCAGGCGCTTGCCGTAATCGCCGGCGGCCACCGCACGGGTGCCTTCCGCAAGATCGCGGATCGGCGCGACCAGCCGGCGCGTGGAAAAGAAGGCCGCCCACACGGCCGACAACAGGCTGAGCGCCAGCACCAGTGACAAGGTCATCGTGAAGCTGTCCTTGAGCGGCTTGCGCAGGAAGGCGAGCTTTTTATACTGGGCGAAGGCGGACTGCACGCTGTCGGCGAGGCGGCTCTGCCGCTCGGCGATGGGCGCGAGCGCCTGCAGCACCCGCAACTCGGCGTTGGGATGCGTCACCGGGACGCTCACCACCACGCGCACGTGCAGGCCGGCGTCGCGGATCGGGTCCAGCGCCACGTAATTGCGGCCCTGCCGCACCTGCGCCAGTATGTGCTCGGGCGGCAGACTCGGCGTGGCCATGGTCGGATTGACGCTGCTGGAGGCGATGATGCGCCCGTTCTGCGCCAGCAGGGTGAGCTCCTCCGCCGCGCTGCGGCCGCGCAGGTCATTGATGGTCAGCGCCGCGCCGGCGTCGGTCACGTCGGCGAGCTCGTCGGCGAGCAGTTCGGTTTGCCGCAACAGCTCGCGCAACCTTACATCGAGCGCGGCGCGGCTCAAATCCAGCGCGTCGCTCAAGGCCTGCTCGACGCGCACATCGAACCAGCTATCGATGCCGCTGCGCAAAAATCCCACGGAGAAATAAAACACCATCGAGACCGGCGCGACCGACAAGACGACAAACATAATCACGAGCCGCACAGTGAGCCGCGAACCCGCGGCGCCCGCGCGGTATTGCCGCACCAGGCGCGTGAGCTGGATGCCGATCAGCGCCGCGAGGATCACCAGCCCTACGCCGTTCAGTACGAGCAACAGATAATAGATGCGCCCGAATTGCTCGGAGTTCTGCGTGATATCGCTCACCAGATAGAGCGACGCGAACAGCAGGATGAACAGGATCGCCACCCAGGTGAGGCCGAGGCGCGGGCGTCTCAGTGAACTAGCCATAAGTCTGCCTAAGTAAGACTACACTTAACGATACGTCCCCGCCCCCTGTGTAGGGGGGTGAGGCAGCGAGGCTGCCGAACGGGTGCACAGGGATGTGCACCCTGGACTTTTGCGCGGCGCAGGAAGCACAGCGCAAAAGACAGGGTGGAGGTAGATAAAACACGGTCTTTAACTCAGGAGTCACATTATGGGCGATGTAACCTTACTTTGTGACTCCTGAGTTAGCGGCCATGTGTACCACTCGCTTTGGACGCGCCACTGCGGTGACAGATACGCCAGCAGGCGCAAGGGTCCGGGTAGTGACTCGGCATCGAGATTAGCGCGCAGCCGCGCCGTGTAGCGCGTGCCGGGATCGAGCAGGCGTTTGTCGAGCAGCGGCAGATCGCTGATCTCGCCGAGCGCCTCCAGGCCGCCCTGCCGGGTAGGGAAATTGTATTGAATACCGCTGTTGAGGTTTTTCACCAGGTATTGCTGAGTGAGGGCGTGGTACTGCAGCTGGTAGCGCTGCACGAGTGTGGTGAAGGTCTCATCCCACAGCCACTCCCGCGGCCGCAGTATCTCGACGTCCAGCCTGATGATCAACGGCACGCCGCTCTCCAGCGCCTCCAGCACGTCCGGGTTGAAGTGATACGAAATCCGCGCATTAAGCACATAGACCTCTTCTACGAGACGGGTGCCGGCGTGCTCCACCACAAAACGCTCCAGTGGTTTAGGCCCCTCTTCGGCGCCCGCCGCGCCTACACACATCCACCCTAATGCCAATAGCCCCAGCAGGGCATTCTTCAGCACTGCCTTAGGGCATATCCATACATAGTTCCCCTGTGTCCCTTGCGGTGAAAAAGCTTCACCACGGAGGGCGCGGAGGAGAAACAAACCCTTCTTGAGGGTATTCCTCTGCGTCCTCCGCGGTAAATTATTTATGGATAAGTTCTTAGGCCTTACGCAAGCGTGCATAATAAAATCCATCCATCCCCTGTTCCCCTGGCAAGATATAGTCGCCCACCGGCGCCAGCGCCTGCTCATGCCAGGCAAACCGTATTTCATCGGCGCGCGCATCCGGATGGGTTGTAAGAAAATGTAGTATTGGCTGCTCGTTTTCCCGCTTCAGGATTGAACAGGTGACATACAACAGCATACCGCCTGCGCGCAGCAAGGGCCACAGCGCCGTGAGCATCTCTTGCTGCAGGCGGCTCTGTATCCCGATGTCAGCCGGGGTGCGCAGATGTTTGATGTCCGGATGACGGCGGATCACGCCGGCGCCCGAACAGGGCGCATCGAGCAGGATGCGATCAAATAATTTGCCATCCCACCAATCCTGCGGGCGGCTCGCATCGCCCGTCACCAGACGCGCCTGCGATTGTAGGGCCGAATTCATTCGGCCAGGCGCGACCAACCCCAGTCTCGTGAGATTTTCCCGGATACGCGCGCTGCGCCGCTCATCATTGTCCACGGCCACCAGCTCGCCCAGTTCGGGTTGCAGCTCCAGGATGTGACAGGTCTTGCCGCCGGGCGCGGCGCAGGCATCGAGAATGCGTTCTCCCGGCTGGGGGCCGAGCAGCAGCGCCGCCTGCTGGGCCGCGGCGTCCTGTACCGACACCAGACCTTGCTGAAAACCGGGCAGCGCGTCCACACCCACCGGCTCTTCGGGCAACACCGCCTGCGGACTGTGCGGCGAGGCGCCGGCCTTTATACCCGCCGCAGCGAGTTGCTCCAGATAGGCATCCGGCGTGGTGCGCCGGATGTTGACGCGGAGCCACAGCGGCGGCCGTTCGTTATTGGCCTTGACGATGGCGGGCCAGTGTCCGGGCCAGTCGTGCTTCAGCCGCTCCAGCAGCCAGGCCGGGTGGGCATATAGGGCCTCATCCGATAGATCGAGTTCGCCCAGCAGCGCGGCGCTGTTACGAAGAAAGTTGCGCAGCGTCGCATTGATAAGCCCCTTGGCCCACGGCTTTCCCAAGTCCTTGCAGGCCGCAACCGTCTGATCCACGGCCGCATGCGCCGCCACCCGCAGGTAGAGCAGCTGATAGAGGCCCACCAGCAGCAGCGCATGAATCGCCGCGTCTTCGATGGGTTTGTGCAGCACGCGCTCGGCCAGAGCCTCCAGGCGTAACCGCCAGCGCAGCACACCGTAGCAAAGCTCCTGCGCCAGCCCCCGCGGCCCCGCTTCGACTTCAGCCAGCGCCGGCGGCAGCGCCTTATCGAGTGACCGTCCTTGCCCCAACACCTGGACCAGCACCTTGGCGGCAGCCGCGCGTGGATTTATCAATTTTTGTTTAGTACTCAATATGGCGTGCAGGCTTGCGGTTGAAAAAGCTTCACCGCGGAGGGCGCTGAGGAGAAACAAACCCTTCTTGAGGGTATTCCTCTGCGTCCTCTGCGGTAAATTATTTATGGCTAATCTTGGCGTCTTCGCGTTGAGAATTTTCGTCAACCGAATCTACACCCTTCCAGGTGTTGTGCATTGACAAAATCCGCCGCCGTGACAGCTCGCCCGCCCGGAAATTGCATTTCCAAGAGACGCAGCGCGCCTCGCCCCGTTGCGACATCAATGCCGTCCCGGCCGGTGCGCAAAATGTTCCCGGGCTCTGCATCAACCGTTTCATTTAAAGGCTGGGCGAACCAGATGCGCAGGGTGCGGGGTTCGCGGCCGGGGCAGTTCAGCGTGGTCTGCGCCACGGGGCTCGGGTTGAAGGCGCGCACCTTGCGGGCCAGCGCGGCAGCTTCGTCCCGCCAGTCCAGCATGGCTTCTTGTTTAGACAGTTTGGACGCATAGCAGGCCTCGTTCTCATCCTGTGGGCGAGGGGTGATCGCGCCCTCTTGCAGCGGGCCGAGGGTCTCGATCAGCGACTCGGCCCCCAAAGCAGCCAGACGGTCATGCAGGGTTGCGGCGGTATCCGTGGTTAAAATCGGGCACGAACGCTGCGCCAGGATGGCGCCGGTGTCCAGTCCCTCGTCCATCTGCATCAAGGTGATGCCGGTCTGTTCATCGCCCGCCAGGATGGCGCGCTGGATGGGCGCGGCGCCGCGCCAGCGCGGCAGCAGCGAGGCGTGGATATTGACGCAGCCGAGGCGCGGCGCGCTCAGCACCGTGGCAGGCAATAGCAGCCCATAGGCCGCCACCACCATGAGATCGGCGCGCAGCGCCCGCAGCGCCTCTTGCGCCGAGGGCTCCTTGAGGCTATACGATTGAAACACGGGAATATGATGGCCCAACGCAAGCTGTTTGACCGGGCTCGCCCGCAGCGTGCGTCCGCGCCCGGCGGGCCGGTCCGGCTGGGTATATACCGCACAGACCTCGTGCGCCGAATCCAGCAGGGCCTGCAATGCCGCCACCGCGAATTTAGGGGTGCCGGCAAAGATGATTTTAAGAGGCCTCACAGGGTGTGGCGCGATACCCTACCCATAAAAATCTGCGGCCGAGGCCGCGCTGACTCCCTTCTCCCGCTGGGAGAAGGTGGCCCGAAGGGCCGGATGAGAGAGGTCGGCTCGTTCATAGACTCAAGCGGCGACGGTGGGAGTCGGACGACCTCTCCATTTTCTCCTGCTTCTCCAGACGCTTGCGGAGGCGCTGCTTTTTAAGGGCGGAGAGATAATCCACGAATAACTTACCGTCGAGGTGATCCAGCTCATGCTGGATGCAGGCCGCGAGCAAGCCCTCCGCCTCCATCTCGAACGGCCGCCCGTCCCGCCCCAGAGTGCGCACCTCGACCTTGCTGGCGCGTTCGACGACCTCGAACTCATCAGGTACCGACAGACAACCTTCTTCCGAGCTGATCTCGCCTGCGCGGGCCAGGATCTCGGGATTGATGAGACACAGCGGCTGATTGCGCTCCAGGGAAATATCTATCACCACCACGCGCTTGCTCACGTTGATCTGCGGCGCGGCGAGGCCGATCCCCGGCGCGGCGTACATGGTCTCGAACATGTCGTCCACCAGTTTGCGCAGGGCGTCGTCCACCGCGGCCACCGGCGCAGCCTTAATGCGCAGGCGCGGATCCGGGAAATGCAGTATCGGAAGCAAAGCCATAAGATCTCGATTGGACAGTAGTCGTGACAACGTTTAATCTGGTACATTGTAAAGGATATATGGGCGGCTCGCCACCCTCCGCATAGGGGTGACGGCCAGCAACGTTAGCTAAAAAGGGGGCACCCGTGACGATGACAAAATGGTTCGGTCTCATGCTCGTGCTGAGCATTACCAGTGTTGCCGCAGCGCCTGTCGAACTCAATCCCAAACACCCCGACAGTTACACCGTGGTCAAAGGCGACACGCTGTGGGACATCGCGGGACGTTTTCTCGCCAAGCCCTGGCGCTGGCCGGAGATCTGGAAGGCCAATCCCGGCATCAAGAACCCCCATTTGATCTATCCCGGCGATGTCGTCGTGCTCACTTACCAGGACGGCGCGCCGCGACTCGGCCTACAACGCGGCTCGCTCCGCGGCAGCACCGTAAAGCTTTCGCCGCGCACCCGCGTCACCGCTCTGGAACGCCCTATTCCCACCATCCCCTATGAGGCCATCGCCCCGTTTCTGACCAAGCCGCGAGTCGTCACGCAGGAGGAGATGGGGGCCGCCCCCTACGTCGTCGCCAGCGCCGGCGAACACCTGGCCAGCGGCACGGGAGATCGCGTCTATGTACGCGGGTTGAAGGAAAATCCTGACGTACAGGGACGTACTAATGTCGCGGGAGGCAGGATGCCGGGAGCGACGGCTGGCCGCTATCATATCCTGCGCCTCGGCCAGCCCTACCGCAAGCCGCCCCCCGTGAAGCTGGAAGAAGAACCGCCGATTATGGACCCGACCCAGGTCCATAAAGAGGAACAGCCCAAAAAAGAGGACGAGATCCTCGGTTACGAGGCCCTTTACGTCGGCGAGGCCACAGTAGAGAAGTGGGGTGATCCGGTCACTACGCTGAGCCTGGTGCGCGCCGAGCGCGAGACCGTCATCGGCGACCGCTTGCTGCCCATCACGGGCGAGCGCTACGAACAAAACTTTTTCCCCCACCCCCCCAAAAACACCGTCGAGGGCAACATCATCTCAATCTTTGAGGGTGTTAGAAGCCTCGGCCGCTACCAGGTCGTCGCGCTCGATCTCGGCGCCGAACAAGGCATGGAACAGGGCACCGTGCTCGCCGTCTATCAACGCGGACAGGCCGTGCGCGACATCGTGAGCCCGCCGTCGGATGACACCGTTCAATTACCCGACGAACAGGCCGGCGTCCTCATCGTGTTCCGCACCTACGACCGGATCAGCTACGCCCTGGTGATGGAGGCGACCGGGCCGCTGCGGCTCAATGACGTGGTGAGAAATCCCTGAGGGGCTAGTGAGGGGCAAAAACAGTGAGGGGTGAGGAGTGAGGCGTAAAACCGATTTCCCCTCACGCCTCACCCCTCACGCCTCACTTGTCGGTTACGCCCTTTGCCGTTATGAAAAGCCCAGCCGCCGCCGAACACGAGATCGCCTGGCTGGCGGAGCCCAACCATCACCTTATCACCCTCTCTGACCCACGCTATCCCCCACTGCTGCGCGAGATCGCCGACCCGCCCGCCGTGCTTTACGTGATTGGCGACCCTGATCTCCTGTCGGCTACCCAACTGGGCATCGTCGGCAGCCGCAACCCGACGCCGGGCGGCAGCGAGACCGCGCATGCCTTTGCCAGCTACCTCACCCAGTCGGGGCTGACCATCACCAGCGGGCTTGCATTGGGCGTAGACGCCGCCGCGCATCGCGGGGCGCTGGCGGCAGGGGGTAAGACGATCGCCGTCGCCGGGACGGGGCTCGATCGCGTCTACCCGGCGCGGCACCGCGAACTCGCCCATGAGATCGCCGGACAGGGGGCGCTGATCTCGGAATTTCCGCTCGGCACACCCGCCCTGCCTTCAAATTTCCCGCGCCGCAACCGCATCATCAGCGGCCTCAGTCTGGGTGTGCTGGTCGTCGAAGCGGCACTGCAAAGCGGTTCGCTCATCACCGCGCGGCTCGCCGCCGAGCAGGGCCGTGAGGTATTCGCCATCCCCGGCTCCATCCATAACCCCCTGGCGCGCGGCTGCCATGCACTGATCCGGCAGGGGGCCAAGCTCGTCGAAACGGCGGCCGACATACTGGAAGAGCTGGGTCCTATAGCCCGGGTCACCGCTGCCGTACAGGGAAGCACTAACGTCGCGGGAGGCAAGACGCCGGAAGCGACCCCGGCGCACCAAACTGACGGCGCAGGGAACATAGCGACCGGGCTGGGTGTCGAAGCTACGACACTGCTCGACTGCCTGGGTTTTGACCCAACCCCTGTGGACAGTCTGATTGAACGCAGTGGATTGACGCCGGAGGCGGTTTCCTCCATGCTTCTGGTACTGGAATTGCAAGGCCATGTGGTATCGGCGCCCGGCGGACACTATACCCGCGTGACTAAGAGGGTTTGACATGAAGGAAAATGTACTTGATGTACTGATGTACCTCTTCGAGAACTATATGGATGAAGAGGTCGAGGTCGACTCCGATCAAGAGACCCTTATGGCGGAACTGCTGGAGGCGGGTTTCCCGCGCAGCGAGATCAGCAAGGCCTTTGCGTGGATGGATGGGCTGGCCGCGTTAAGACAGCATCATCCGGCCGAGACCTTTTCGAACAGCCAGTCCATCCGCATTTACACCGAACGCGAACAGGGCAAACTGGGCACCGAGCTGCGCGGCTTCCTGCAATTTTTGGAGGAGGTCGGTGTGCTCGACCAGCGTAACCGCGAACTGGTGATAGACCGCGTGATGGCGCTGGAGACCGAAGAGATTGATCTCGATCAGGTCAAGTGGGTGGTATTGATGGTACTGTTCAACCAGCCGGGCCAGGAGGCAGCCGTCGCCTGGATGGAAGACCTGGTCTATGAAGAAATGACCGGTACGATGCATTAATCGACTCCGGCGACATATAAAAATCCACGCAATTTTTTTACCAAGCCCGCGCGAGCGGGCTTTGCTTTATAAAGGCAGATACAAGATACAAGATACAAGATACAAGATACAAGATACAAGAGAAAAGATACAAGAAAACAGGGTTCCCCTTTCCCCCTTTTCTCCTTTCTCTTGCCTCTTTTCTCTGAATATATGAACTATCTCGTCATCGTTGAATCGCCCGCCAAGGCGAAGACCATAAAAAAATATCTGGGCAAGGGCTTTGAGGTCCTCGCCTCGTATGGTCATGTGCGCGATCTGCTGCCCAAGGAAGGCGCGGTGGACCCCGACCACGACTTCACGATGAAATACCAGCTCATCGAAAAAAATGAAAAGCATGTAGACGCCATCGCCAAGGCCGTGAAAAAGGCCGACGCGCTGTATCTCGCCACCGACCCGGATCGCGAAGGCGAGGCCATTTCCTGGCATCTGTACGAAATCCTCAAGGAAAAGAAATTGCTCAAGGGCAAGGACGTCAAGCGCGTGGTGTTTTACGAGATCACCAAGCGCGCGGTGAACGAGGCGGTCGAGCATCCGCGCGAATTATCCACCGAATTGGTCAACGCCCAGCAGGCGCGGCGCGCGCTGGATTACCTGGTGGGCTTCAACCTCTCGCCGCTGTTGTGGAAAAAGATCCGGCGCGGACTCTCCGCCGGCCGCGTACAGAGCCCGGCTCTGCGCATGATTGTCGAGCGCGAACAGGAGATCGAAAAATTCATTCCCCGTGAATACTGGACGATCGAGGCACAGGCGGCATGTAAGGCTCAGAACTTCAGCGCCAAGCTCATCGAATATCAGGGCAAGAAGATCACCCAGTTCAGCATCACCGACACCGCACGTGCCCACGAGGTGCAGGCCGAGCTGCTTACGTCCGCAGCGGGTAAACTGGTGGTCGGCAAGGTGGACAAGAAACAGCGCAAGCGCAACCCGGCGGCGCCCTTCACTACTTCCACCTTGCAGCAAGAGGCCGCGCGCAAGCTCGGTTTCACCGCGCAACGCACCATGCGTGCCGCGCAGCAATTGTACGAAGGTATTGATGTCGGCGGCGGCAGCGTCGGTCTCATCAGCTATATGCGCACCGATTCGGTGAATCTCGCGCAGGAGGCGCTCGATGAAATCCGCGCGCTCATCGCAACCCGCTACGGCAGCAACAACGTCCCCGCGCAACCGCAGTTCTACAAGAACAAATCCAAGAACGCCCAGGAGGCCCACGAGGCGATCCGCCCGACCTCGGCGGAACGGGTGCCCGAGACGATCAAGGAATACCTCAGCGCGGATCAGCTCAAACTCTATCAACTCATCTGGAAGCGCACCGTCGCCTCCCAGATGATACACGCCACCATAGACACCGTGGCGGTGGATCTGCGCGCCGGAAATGCCGGGCTGTTCCGGGCCAATGGCTCGATCGTGGTGGACCCCGGCTTTATGACGGTCTACCAGGAAGGGCTGGACGAGGGCAAGAACGAAGACGAAGACCGCCTGCTGCCGCTGATGCTGGTGGGCGAGGCCGTGGACCTGCTCGGCATCCGCCCCGAACAACACTTCACCGAACCGCCGCCGCGTTTCACCGAAGCCAGCCTGGTGAAGACGCTGGAAGAATACGGCATCGGCCGTCCCTCGACGTACGCCAGCATCATCTCCACGCTACAGGCGCGCGAATACGTAGTGCTGGACAAGCGCCAGTTTGCCCCCACCGATGTCGGCCGTGTGGTCAACAAGCTCTTGACTGAGCACTTCGCAAAATACGTGGATTACGACTTCACCGCGAAGCTGGAAGATGATCTCGACGCCGTGGCGCGCGGCGAGAAGGAATGGATACCGCTCATGAAGGATTTCTGGAAACCCTTCAAGGAGCAAGTGGATCTCAAAGAGGAAACCGTCACGCGCAAGGATGTCACCCAAGAAGCGATGGATGAGATGTGCCCCAAGTGCGGCAAACCGTTATCCATCCGTCTCGGCCGGCGCGGAAAATTCATCGGCTGTACCGCTTATCCCGAATGCGATTACACGCGCAATCTGGATGACAAGCCCGGCCTCGTCGAACCCGAGATCGTGGCGGACCGCACCTGCCCGGCATGCCAGTCGCCCCTGGTCATCAAGCAGGGCCGCTACGGCAAGTTCATCGGCTGCACCAACTACCCGAACTGCAAACACATCGAACCGCTGGAAAAACCCGCGGACACCGGTGTCGAGTGTCCCCAATGCCATCAAGGCACACTGCTCAAACGCAAGTCACGCTACGGCAAGATTTTCTACTCCTGCTCGACCTATCCCGCCTGCACCTACGCGGTGTGGAACGAACCCGTCCCCGGCCCCTGCCCCAAGTGCCAGTGGCCGATCTTGACGATCAAGACCACCAAACGCCGCGGCGCCGAAAAAGTTTGTCCGCAGAAAGAATGCGGCTACGCCGAACCGTACGAAGTAAGGGCCGCAGCTGCCGTTGAAGCGTAAGGCCGAATTCATTCGGCCTACCCCGCGCGTTAAGAGCTTATCTATAAAATAATTTACCGCAGAGGACGCAGAGGAATACGATCAAAAGACAGTTTGATTCTCCTCCGCATTCTCTGCGGTGAAGCCTTTCACCGCAAGGGACCGGGGGAGGGACTATTACGGATATGCTCTAAGTAGCCCGCATCGCCTCATCCACCGCCCCGCGCGTGAGATGCGGCGCAAACAATTCGATGAAGGCATACAGATAGCCCCGCAGATACGTGCCGCGGCGCACCGCTATGTTCGTGGTGCTGGTCTCGAACAGATGCGCGGCGTCCAGCATACGCAGATTTTTATCGCGCTCCGGTTCAAAAGCCATTTTGGCGAGCAGGCCCACGCCCAGCCCCACCTCCACATAGGTCTTGATGACATCCGAGTCGAGCGCGGTGAGCACCACGTTGGGTTTCAAGCCGCGCGCCTCGAAGGCCTTGTTGATGAGCGAGCGGCCGGCGAAGGCAAAGTCGTAGGTCACGATGGGATAACGCGCCAGGGCCTCCAGAGTGAGCGGCTTCTCCTGTAAAATGGGATGATGGGGCGGCGCGACTACGCAACGGTTCCACTGATAGCAGGGCATCACCACCAACTCATGATGCGAGGCTAAGGCTTCGGTGGCGATGCCGACATCCGCCAAGCCGGACTCGACCATCTCGGCGGTCTGGGTGGGGTTGCCCTGGTGGATGTGCAGATTGACCTGCGGATAGCGCTCGGTGAAGGCCTTGATGACCTTGGGCAGCACATATCGCGCCTGGGTATGGGTGGTGGCGATGGATAGGCTGCCGCCTTCCTCGTTGGTGAACTCGGTGCCGATCTGCTTGATGTTTTGCAGGTCGCGCAGCACCTCTTTGGCCTGCGTGAGGATAATACGCCCCGGCGGGGTGATAGCGGTCAGCCGTTTGCCGCTGCGCTCGAAGATGCGTACTCCCAGCTCCTCTTCCAGGAGATGAATCTGTTTGCTCACACCCGGTTGGGAGGTGTGCAGGCTCTCGGCGGCCAGGGAAATATTCAGGCCCTGGCGCTCGACCTCGCAAATGTAACGCAGTTGTTGTAGGTTCATGGGTTAAATATCAATCCCCGCGGCTTTGCCGCGGGCACCTAAGCAATGGGGTTTCCAAAGGGGAGAGGCGCTAGCTCTCTCCTTTGGTCGCCCGCGCGGATTCAATCCGCGCGGTGCGAAATCATATTGACTTATAACCAAATACTATATATTTATACTATCATATTCTTTATTGAGTATATAAATTCTGCTATAGTTTGCCCCTACTTTCCACAGTTATAGGGCTTACTTTGAGGCGCCGTGGGGGATTATATGGATTGGGCCTATACCGTATCAGGTTTTGCAGTCGGCATGTTGGTCGGCCTCACGGGCGTGGGCGGCGGCTCGCTCATGACGCCGCTGCTGATCCTGTTCGGCATCCCGCCGGTCAAGGCGGTGGGCACGGATCTCTTGTTCGCCTGCATCACCAAGGTGGGTGGGGTCTGGGTGCACGGCCGGCGCGGCACGATAGACTGGAGGATCGTCGGCCTGCTTGCGGCGGGCAGTTTGCCTGCATCGCTGTTGACCCTCTGGCTGCTGCAATACTTAAGTGCACAAGGCTGGAAGGTGGACGTGCTGATTGTGCCGCTCATTGGCGTGGCCGTGATCCTGACCGCGTTCGCGTTGATCTTTAAGGCGCAACTGCAACGCCACCCGTGGTTCAAGTCGCCGACCGCCGGTGCGAGCCTCTCCGCGTCTACGGTGGTGACGGGTGCGGTGCTGGGCACGCTCGTCACGCTCACCTCTATCGGCGCGGGAGCGATAGGCGTGGTGGCGTTATTTTTGTTGTATCCGCTGATACACACCACCAAAATCGTCGGTTCGGACATCGCCCACGCCGTGCCGCTCACCCTGGTGGCGGGCTTGGGGCACCTCGGCATGGGCAACGTGGACTTCGTGCTGCTGGGAAGTCTATTGCTGGGCTCGCTGCCGGGCATTTATCTGGGCAGTCACATGAGCGTCAACATCCCGGAGAAGGTGTTGCGCATCGCGCTCGCCAGCATGTTGATGCTGGTCGGATTTAGGTTGATCGCGCATTAAGTTTGCGCGTTTAAGGAGAAAGTTATGAACGACCCAACAGTATTGGTCAATCTCGACGAGATCGAACGCTATGAACAAGCGGTGGGTGCCTTTTTAGGCAAAGAGCTGGACGCCGACCGCTTCATGGCCACGCGCCTGCAACAGGGCGTCTATGGCCAGCGCCAGGACGGCGTGCACATGATCCGCGTCAAGGTGCCGGGCGGTAAGATGCTACCGCATCAACTGGTGGCCATCGCCGAGGTGCTGGAGCAGTACGTCCAGCACGACGTGGTGCACGTCACCACGCGCCAGGATTTTCAGATTCACTACGTGCCCACCGCCGACACGCCTGCGGCGCTGCGCCACTTGGCCGCGTCCGGGCTCACCACGCGCGAGGCGTGCGGCAACACGGTGCGCAACGTCACCGCCTGCCCGCTGGCCGGCGTGTGCCCGCGCGAACATTTGGACGTCATACCGGTGATGGACGGCGCAGTGGCGCACTTTCTACGTCACCCGCTCACCCAACATCTGCCGCGCAAGTTCAAGATCAGCTTCTCCGGCTGCGAGCACGACTGCGCGCAGGGCATGATGCACGACCTCGGTGTGGTGGCCGTACAAAAAGACGGACGTTACGGCTTTAAGGTGCTGGCGGGCGGCGGCCTGGGCCACAAGCCGCACGAGGCGATTACCGTCGAGGAGTTCATCGAGGAACAGGATTTACTGCCCTGCATGGAGGCCATCGTGTCGTTGCACCACCGCTATTCGGATCGCGTCAAGCGCGCCAAGGCGCGCATCAAATTCCTGGTGGACCGCTTCGGCCCGGAGGGCTTCCGGGAAAAATACCGCGAGGAATACGCGCGCACCAAGGCGGCGTTCGAGGGCAAGGTTTACCCCAAGGGCGAGTGGACGGGTGTGGTAGAGCCGGGCCCGGCCTGCGGCATGGGCGCGCCGCGTGGGGTGTTGGCGCAGAAACAGCGCGGCCTGAACGTGTTCCCCATCAGCCTCAAGATCGGCGACATCAACGCGGCGCAACTGCGCGGCATCGCCAAGATTATGCAAGATGAAGACTTGAACGACATCCGCACCACGCAGGATCAGAACCTGATGATTATGAGTGTGCCGGGCGCGCGTATCGAGCCGATACGCAAGGCGCTTGCGCCTTTGGGTCTGGCCGAGCCCAAAGCCGGCGACGACGTGGTCGCCTGCCCCGGTACCTCCACCTGCCGCTTGGGGATAACCTCCAGCAAAGTCATCGGCGCCAAGCTTTCCGGCGGCGAGGCCGATCTACGCATCCGCGCCAGCGGCTGTCACAACGGCTGCGCGCAGCCGGAGACCGGCGACATCGGCATCTACGGTGAAGGCAACCGTCTGCACGGCAAGCTGGTGCCGCACTATCAGATGTATTTCGGCGGCGACGGCCGTGCGGGAGGCGGCTTGGGCTTCAAGAGCGTGTCGGTGCCCGCCTTGCGCGTGGAGCAGGCCATCGCGCGCGTGCAAGAAACCTTTTCAAAGGATCGCGTCAACGGCGAGACGTTTTTTCAGTGGACACGCCGGCGCGGCAAGGAATCCTTCAAGGAACTGCTCGCCGATCTCACCGTGGTCAACCCGGAAGATGTCCCCGTGCTGTTGAGCGATCACGGCGAGGCGGGGGCCTTCAAGGTGCTGCAACTGGGTGGCGGCGAGTGCGCGGGCGCGGCGCAGGAGCTGGTCTCGGCGCGCTTTTCAGAAGCCGCCTACGAACGCAGTTGCCGCAACGCCTTCATCTATCAGCACAAGCTGCTTGATGCCACCGAGTGCGCCGAGGCCATGGCGCGACTGGTTGGCCAGTCGCTGCTGTTTGTCACCGGCCAAAAATCGCTCGATGATCTCAGCGAGATCGCCCAGGCCGCGCGCACTGAATTACAGGCATTACGCCCGGAATACGCGCCCCTCGCGAATACGCTCGGCGAATTCGCGCACGCGCTGCACGCCCTTAAAGAGAGTCAGGACGAGGCGCGCTTTAACACGCTGATGGCCGATCTCGACGCGTGGATGATCCAGTCCGCGCGCGCCTGCGAAAGCTTCGATCCGCAGCTCGACCTCTCCGCCACGCTGCCGCCGGTCAATACGCCGGTATACGTCGCGCCTGCGCACGGGCGGGCGGCGAAATCCAAGCTCAATGGGGCCGCTTCCGGCATCCTGCCTCCCGCGACACTAGTACATCCGTGTACGTCGGAAGCCGCAGCTACGCCGGGCGCAACGGTGAGCACGGTAGACTTGTCTACCTATGCCTGTCCGGTACATTTCATGAGGGCGCGCATCGAGCTTGGCAAACTATCCGCAGGCGGAGTCATCGAATTTCTGCTGGAGTCCGGCGACGCCACGCAGCAGGTCTCGGAAAGCCTGGAGAAGGAAGGGCATGCGATACTCGCCTCGACCAGCGAGGGGGCATTGACCCGCGTGCGGGTACAAAAGGCCACCGCCGTCGCCCATGCCTAAACGCCTAGCAGCGTCTACACCTATATCATGGATATTAAACACAAGGTCTCTGAGGCAACAGAGACACTAAAAACCATTGCCCGCGAATACGCGCCGGCCGCCCTCGCCTCCAGTCTGGGCGCCGAGGATATGGTGCTCACCGATCTCATCTGCAAGCACGCACCGGCGATAGAGATATTCACGCTCGATACCGGCCGCCTGCCGGAGGAGACCTATCGCCTCATCCAACTCATTCGCAGCCACTATGGGCGCGCGTTGACGGCCTACTTTCCGCGCGCCGAAGCTGTGCAGCAGTATCTTCAACAACACGGCCCCAATGCCTTTTACGAGAGCGTGGAGTTACGCAAGGCGTGCTGCCATATGCGTAAGGTGGAGCCGTTGCGGCGCGCCCTCGAAGGCAAAAAGGCCTGGCTTACCGGTATGCGCCGGCAGCAGTCGCTGAATCGCAAAGACCTCCCCCTCGCGGAATGGGACGAAGATCACCAGTTGCATAAATTCAACCCGCTGGCCGGTTGGACGCGCGACGAGGTGTGGGAGTATATCCGCAGCTTTGATGTCCCGTATAATGCCTTGCATGACAAAGGTTATGCGAGCATCGGCTGCACGCCGTGCACGCGCGCCCTCGCTATGGGCGAGGATGAACGCGCCGGCCGTTGGTGGTGGGAAGAAGAGACTGCCAAAGAATGCGGCCTGCATCCGAAACAGACGACAGATGTAACACAGCAATGAATACATTGGTTATGGAACTTAATATTTCTACGGCGACCGCGCCAGGCGCGGTGCTCACGCACTTGCAGATACTGGAGAGCGAGGCCATCCACATCATGCGTGAGGTGGCCGCCGAATGCAAAAACCCGGCGCTGTTATTCTCCGGCGGCAAGGATTCCATCGTCATGCTGCGTCTGGCGGAAAAAGCGTTTCGTCCGGGGCGCTTCCCGTTTCCGCTCATGCACATAGACACCGAGCACAACTTTCCCGAGGTGATCGCATTCCGCGACAAACGCGCCGCCGAACTCGGCGAACGCCTCATCGTGCGTTCGGTGCAGGATTCCATAAACAAGGGGCGCGTGAAGCTGCGCCAGGAAAACGAAAGCCGCAACGTGATGCAGACCGTGACATTGCTCGACGCCATACAGGAATTCGGTTTCGACGCCTGTTTCGGCGGCGCGCGGCGCGACGAGGAAAAGGCGCGCGCTAAGGAGCGCATCTTTTCGTTCCGCGACGAATTCGGCCAGTGGGACCCGAAAAACCAGCGCCCCGAACTGTGGGACCTGTACAACACCCGCGTGCACCCCGGCGAGCACATGCGCGTGTTTCCCCTGAGCAACTGGACAGAGATGGACATCTGGCAATACATCGCGCAGGAAAAGCTCGAAGTACCCATCATTTATTACGCGCACAAGCGCGATGTGGTGTGGCGCGGCGGCTGGCTGCCGGTGTCACATTTGGTGCAGCCCAAGGAAGGGGAGGACGTAAAAAATCTCATGGTGCGTTTTCGCACCGTGGGCGACATGAGTTGCACCTGCCCGGTGGAGTCCGACGCCGCGACGCCCGAACAGATCATTGAAGAAACCGCCGCGACCCGCATCACCGAACGCGGCGCCACGCGCATGGACGACCGGACCTCGGAGGTCTCCATGGAACTGCGCAAGCGCGAGGGCTATTTCTGATGGACCTATTACGCTTCAGCACCGCAGGCAGCGTGGACGACGGCAAGAGCACGCTCATCGGCCGTTTGCTCTACGACTCCAAATCCATCTTCGAGGATCAACTCAAGGCTATCGAACTCACCACGCAGCGCCGTGGCGGCGCCATCGTGGACTTGTCCCTGCTCACCGACGGCCTGCAGGCCGAGCGCGAGCAGGGCATCACCATAGACGTCGCCTACCGCTACTTCGCCACCCCCAAGCGGAAATTCATCATCGCCGACACCCCCGGCCACGAGCAATACACGCGCAACATGGTGACCGGCGCCAGCACCGCCAATCTTGCCATCATACTTATTGATGCGCGCAAGGGTATGCTTATTCAGTCACGGCGTCACGCCTACATCGCCCATCTGCTCGGCATCCCGCACATCGTCGTGGCGGTGAACAAGATGGACCTGGTGGATTACGCCCAAGATATTTACCAAACCATACGCTCCGAGTTCAGCGCCTTTGCCGATAAGCTGGGTATCAAAGACGTGCGCTATATTCCTCTCTCCGCCTGGTACGGCGACAACGTGGTGGACAAGGGCGCGAACATGCCCTGGTATCAGGACGAAACCTTGCTGGATGTTTTGGAGACGGTAAAAATCGCCCAGGACATCAATCAGCGTGATTTTCGCTTCCCGGTCCAGTACGTATGCCGCCCTCCAGATATGCAGGACTTCCGTGGCTACATGGGTCGCATCGAATCGGGGAGGGTCACGGTGGGAGACGAAATCACCGTGTTGCCTGTAGGGCTACGCTCCCATATCAAGGAGATTGTTACCTATGACGGCCCGCTGCGCACCGCCTGTGCGCCGCAATCCGTCACCCTCACGCTCACCGACGAGATTGATATTTCCCGCGGCAACATGTTGGTGCGCTCCGCGCAGCCGCCGCGAGTGGACAAGGAATTCAGCGCCATGCTGTGCTGGATGAGTAACGAACCGTTTGCGCCCCATCGCAAATATCTCATCAAACACACCACGCAAACCGTCAAGGCCATGATGCCTGAGATCGAATACAAGGTGGACATCAACACTTTGGCGCACAACGCGGCGGCTGAATTAAAGATGAATGACATCGCGCGCGTGCGCGTCAAGACCCTTAAGCCGCTGCTGTGTGATTCCTACCGCGACAACCGCGCCACCGGCGCCTTCATCGTCATAGACGAGCACAGCAACAACACCGTCGCGGCGGGGATGATTGCGTAAGACACACATCCTAAAACTTATGCAACACCCCCAAGGCAAAGGAATGCGGGTCTCTGCCCGGAATGCCGGGGAGCACAATATTAGTCGAGCCGGTCTGGCCTAAGCCATAAGTACCGTCGGCCGCGTTATCCATACGTGTGTAGAGACCGTAGATCTCGGTGCGTTTGGAAAAGGTGTGAGATATTCCAAGGGCGAAATAACGCGCGCCGTCATCGGCTAAACTTCCATCGCTGTCCTGAGCTTTGGCATAAGCGAAACGCAACGTGCTGTTGCCCAGTTTATGCGTCAACCCTAAATACCAGGCGTCGCGGTCGGAGGTCCGTGGCGTCGTGGCCGTATCCTCATCTGAGCGCAGGGATTCGTAGAGGGCAATCAGCGTCGTGGCGCCATTGAAGGCATAGCTGCCGGCGAACTTGTCTGCACTGCGGCTATTAGCGACGTTAAAATTATTTTGTGCCGCGTGCGCGTAGGTAAAGTACCAGGGTCCGTTGCTGTAATTGATCTGCGCGCCCCAGCGGTCGCGATTATTGCCCTCGTTCTCGCCGAAACCGTATTGCAACTGGCCGCCAACCCCGTGCGATTTCGGTGCAAAATAAATGATGGAATTGGTGATGCTCGTATCGTAGAGATTGGCGCCATGCACATTGGCCATGATCGAGGCGTAATCGGCGATGATCCCGCCGAACACATCCAGCGCAGCCGTGGCGGTCTTATACGGTTGACCAAAAAACCCTAACGCGACGGTCCCGTATTCGGCACTGCTCAAACCCGCATAGCCTTCACGTGCGCCAAAGAACGAACCGCCCGCACCCGGCGCCGCGCCGCTGTCCATGCCGTCGGCGCTGGCTTCTATCAAGAATACCGCTTTTAAACCTCCAGCCAATCCCTCCCAACCCTTCACGCCAAGGCGTGAACCATTGCTCGCGATATTGGTTCGTTGTCCCAGGTTTGACCCTCCCCCTCCTTGAGAGCTGATCTCCACGGCCAAATTGGCCTGGCCGTAGAGCGTCACTTGACCCTCATCCGCCTGAAGAGGCGGCGCCATGCCCAGTGTTTCAGCGATGGCTAATGCGATAATTTTTTTATTCATGGCCTATATGATTTCAATTTGTGTTAAAAAACGACACTCATTGTACGTCTTCCGCCTAGGCGCATCGTGGCTTTCATGTTCATTGCCTGTCCTCCTCCCGTTCAGGATCCGGACCTTGCAGCGCAGATTTTCCGCATTGGCTTTGGTGTTGGACGAAAGTTAACGGGCAGCCTATCCAATTGAAGGAATATACTGCTGCAACTCTTCTTTTAAATGAGCAACCTCCCCGATGATTCTGTGCACTTCCTGGCCATCATGGAGAATTATTAATTCCGGCAGGTACTTCACGCCCAGATCGCGCGCCACCCCAAAGTTTCGATCCACATTCAGTTCCACCAATTGAAACGCCCCGGGATACTCCCGTAGAAAACTCAATAACTCTTGTTCAAGAATACGACATGACGCGCACCAAGGAGCCCAACAGCGCAGTACGGCGCTCCCAATGAACTCCGCAAGCAACCATGAACAATTGCTGCTATCCAGGGTAAACTGAGGAGTATCGGACAGAACGGCCGGCCGTATCGTTTCGGTTGTCACGGGATGAATTTTCATATCGTCCTCACGCCGCTTGGTGCATGATACGTTCGCTGCGCTGATAAGCGGCCTGGATGCTTTCGAGTATCGGCGGCGTAAAAATGATGGTGTTCTCGATCGGCAGTTCTCCCTGCAGTGCAAGCAGTATGTTTTCCAGATTGATGGTTTTCATGAAGGGGCATAGTGAACAAGTGCCTATGAACTTCTTGCCCGGGTATTCAACCCGCAACTGATCGCTCAGGCCGCATTCGGTCACCATAAAGAAGCTGTTGATCTCGGGATGATCCGCGACAAACTTCTTCATTGCGCCGGTGCCGCCGTGCATATCCCCGTGGCTATAAAGCGAAGGATCCACCTCGGAGTGAAATAACACCGCCGTGTCAGGGTGCTTTTTTCTAAAGCTGATGACCTGATCCACGGTGTACGTATCGTGCACCACGCACTTGCCTTCCCAGGTGACGATCTCCTTGTTCAACGCCTGCTGTTCCTGCTGCAGAGATTTGCCGAACGCATGATCGGGATAAAACAATACCTTGGGGGCGGGAATATTTGCGATCACCTTACGCGCGTTGGCTGAGGTGACGATATAATCCGATACCGCCTTCACCTCGGCGGTGGTCGTGGCGTAGGCCACCGCCGGGGCACCGGGGTGGTGCGCCTTGAGTTCCAGCACCTCGTCCACCGTGATGCTGTCCGCCACGGAGCAGCCTGCCTCTATACTGGGACAGATCACCGTTTTCTCAGGCGAGCCGATCTTGATCATCTCGGCAAGCGAGGTCACCGCGCAGGCGATAATCACCCCGGCATCGGATTCCTCACCCCGCCGGATGAGCCCCAAGGCATCCTCCGCATAATCCGCCACGCCATAGACGATGTCCGGTGTCATATAGTGATGCGCCAGGATGAGCGCGTTCTTTTCTCTTTTTAGTTTGTTGATGGCATAGGTAAACGGGGCAATGACCTCACAATCATCCCTGCGGTAACCCGTCTTGCTGAGTTTGTCATATAGTCTCTCTGTTTCTTTCTCCAGTGCTTCAATATCAATGCCGTCTAGTGGATTCATGCCATGCCTCCTAGCATCCCTCATGGGTATCGAATGAGTGAAATATCTGTAGAAAAATCTGAAAACTCTTGCGTCAAGCCCTTAAATGAGTGCACGCGCCGGGCTTGCCTACAGGAATCAAACACCCGGATGATTGATTTGTTGGATCGGATCAGCTCGACTCGGTCCTATTTAATCGTTCTCTTAGGTCGCTGTAAATACCTACTAGTAGGTAGACTTCAGGATAAGCTCTAACTCTAATTAAGTAATTAAATTTAAAAGTGACTCTTTAAATAGTTACTCATAGGTCAGTAAGTAAGACACACTTCCGATCGCGTCCCCGCCCCCTGTGTAGGGGGCGGGACAGGGTGGGGGTAGTAAAATAGGGTATTTACTCAGGAGTCACCTCATAAGCATTGTTGCCTTACTTTGTGACTCCTGAGTAATAACACCGCCCTTGGCTCCCACCCCCAATAAGTTGCATGGACAGACCTTATGAAGTACATGTCACTGTATTTTCAGGATAATTTGAAGATAAGCGGGGATCGGGTTCAGCTCATCAAGCGCTGGCTTAACATCACCTTGACAAGACCTCGGGTACTGACTAACGTATCTACCATCCTATAGGTAGTATTTCTCTCGGAAAGCATCACTGGGGGAGGCGCCGGCGCACAGATTTGGTACGCAGGGTGAATCACCCAGCCTGCAAGGGACATTACCGATCACAAAGGCCTAAAAAGCGCCGGATAGCATAAAGCGAGGTCTACGGTTACTTACGTCAACGCCGCGGCTGTATCTACACCTACGTGTACATACCTTGACTAACCTCAGGAGGCATACTATGCGAATGAATAGCACGGAGCTTTGGGAAATGGTGGATGACACCCGCCTACAAACAGAATACACCGTAGATCATCTTGTCATCAGCTTACAAAGCGCCTCACTTGAGGCCCTGCAAAACATCTTTCTTCAGTACCGCTATTTCACAAAATATTACAGTGGTGACTTAGGACTGCTGATTTTTAAGGTACCTGATGGGAAATTCAAAAGCCTGATGGCCGAGATCCTCTACGAAGAGCTGGGAAACGGCGACCCTGTGCGCGCTCACACTAAGTTGTTGGACCATTTCCTGCTGGGTATAGGGGTAGATGGCGAGGACCTGGAAAACTCGCTCGAATCTGAAAACGCCTTGTTGCTGGAGGAGGCACGCCAGCTTATGCTGGCGAACCCTCCGGCGTACGCGATCGGGTTACGCGGCATGGGTGGCGAGTGTCTATGCCAGATCTACCTTACCGCCGTGTTCAAACAGCTGCTCAAAAATCCGGTCATCCTAAAAATAAAAAACAACATTGATTGGACCTTCTGGGAGATTCATACCGGAGAGGTAGACATCGAACATCGCCAAAAGGTGCGAGCGGCCATCAATGAAATCGTTGACACTGATCCGAGCAGTGTAGAACAGATTGCTGCCGGTTATACCAAGGCCAAGCACGCTTGGGACAGCTTTTGGGCGAATAGTCATCGTTTAACTCATAGCCATAAATTCTCCCGCTCCCCATATCGGTCGAACTCGTTGACTGCTCGATAGTGGCCGAATCAATTCGGCCCTCCGTCCTTCGATAAACTCAGGACTTAGGATTGAACCTACGCGGGTGCGAATTTCGCACGTCAACTTTTTATTGAAGTGAGGGATGCTTCTTTGCGGCGACCCTGCCTACTTCTGGCGTTGCTTTTGGTATAATAATTAAGCAATTTAACTATACTACTGCAAGCGGACCCGCGGGTTTTAGCTGCCATGTACGGCGCATCGTACACCGGCACGCTGAGCGCAGGGCGAGCCGCGGCAAGCCTGTTCTGAGCCCTTTACTTCATCAGAATAAACTCCGTCGCAGGGACCAAAGGATTAAACTTTAATGAAAGACCGGAGGGAACAACTCCTGGATGTCGCGCAGGACATTATTCAGCGTCGTGGATACAATGCCTTCAGTTATCAGGACCTCTGCAATAGAGTCCACATCCGCAAGGCAAGCATTCATCACCACTTCCCAAAAAAGGAAGATATCGGACTTGCACTCATCAAGCGCTACACCGAGAAATTCTCAGAAATAATACATAACATACCCGCGGAGCACACCAGTCCACGTGCACAGATCGAAGCCTATTGTTACCTGTTTGACTACACCCTGAGCAGCTCCAATTATGAAAAGCTTTGTCTCGGGGGGATTATGGGTGCGGAGCTCCTTACTCTGCCAAAAACCATCCACAGGGCCATCGCTGAGTTTTGCCGCGTTAATGAGGAATGGCTGAAAGAAGTGATCCAAACCGGAATCACTCAAGGCGTGTTCAAGCCCGAGACAGATCCTGACAATATGGCGCGTTTGATCTTCAGCAGTCTTGAAGGCGCTATGCTGGCCGCCCGCATTGAAGGCCGAGAGGAATACGTGCGTCAGGTGGTACAGCAATTCCGCGATCTGCTTTATAT
Organism: Gammaproteobacteria bacterium; assembly: GCA_016195665.1. Classification (NCBI taxonomy): domain Bacteria; kingdom Pseudomonadati; phylum Pseudomonadota; class Gammaproteobacteria; species Gammaproteobacteria bacterium. The sequence goes on from JACPZD010000012.1 coordinate 29,210, forward strand.
AAAGCCATCACGCGCAACGGCGCCACGTCAAAAGCGGCCAAAGACCGGGGTGACTGCGCAACGGCGCACGCGATCTGCAAAGTGAAGTGAGAGCGAGGAAGGACTGAATACCCCTGCCTCGCCTCCAAAAAAACGGGCGCCGAGGCGCCCGTTTAAACAACTATTATTGTTATTAGGTAGACTTAGAAGTTGTGCTTGAAGCCAACTGAAAAGGCACTGACATCTTGTCCGGGAGAGGCAGGAAAGGTAACGCCGCTGGTGGCGTTTTGGCTTCCACCCAGGTTGTAGTTACCATTGCTGTCATTGTTGGTTCTGGCATACAAACCATAGACTTCAGTACGCTTGGAAAGGTGGTGCGACACACCAGCGGCCCAGAACGTAGCGCCATCATTGCCGCCCGGAGCATTACTGTTATCGGCTTTAGCATAGGCCAGCTTGAAGGTGTTATTGCCCAGATTGTGTGACACACCTAACCACCAAGCATCACGCTCATTGGCGCTGGCTGATGCATCCGACTGGATGTTGTCATAGATGGCGCTAACGGTTGTAGCACCGCCGAAGGTATAGCTTAGTGAAACCTTATGGGCGGTGATGTCTTCGAGACCAACGCCATTCTTCTGGTCACTATAGGCATAGGTAGCACCCCAGGGTCCATTGCTATAATTGACTTGGGCGCCCCATTGATCACTGTTCTTGGACGGAGTTTCGTCAAAGCCATACTGTGCATGCCCGCTAAAGCCATTGACAGAAGGAGCAAACCAGATGATGGAATTACCAATACCACTGTCGAGATAGACACCGCCTTTCGTGCTACCGATAATTGAGCTGTAATCGGCGATGGTGTTTACAAAGATATCTACGTTATTGGTAGCCGTTTTCCAGGGGCGGCCTTGCGCGCCAAGGGCGACGGTGCCGAAGGCGCCCGCTAAACCGGCCCAGCTGTCACGGGCACCCCCTAAGAAGGCAGGTCCGCCCAGCCCGGTAGCACTGCTTCCGGTATCGTAACCAGCGAAGACGTCAAAGTGGAATACGGCCTTCAGACCGTTGCCCAAGCCTTCATAGCCTTCTACGCCGAGTACGGACTGATTGCTGGATACATTGGTAGTACGGTCTTTGCCGTTATCGATGGAGTCGACAGATACGTTAGCCGAACCATAGAGCTTAACATTGCCTTCATCAGCAAGCGCAGTCATTGGGGCGGTAATGGCGCCTGCGATTGCTACAGCAAGTAGTTTTTTATTCATTTGTTTCTCCTTAATTAGGGTTACAAAGCGTCTATTGACGGGGGTAAATATATCAAGACTGTTCAGCATTGCAACAGTTTTTTTGAAAAAAACCACAAAATATTTTTATTGTTGTAAAAAAGATACAGTTTTATCCGGTGACTAAGGCCAGACCGGCCCGTTTGGCCGCCGCTTTCAATCGGCCATCTCGCGTGGCGAGCGGCAAGCCTTCCCGCATGGCGAGTTCAAGATAGGCCGCGTCGTAGCTGGAGAGCTTATATTCACGGGCAAGGGGTAATAGCACTGTTATCACGGGGGCAAATTCGATTGAGCGAATATGTATTCTAAATTTGGAGATCCGGTTGGTGAAGTAATCCACCTTTGCCCTGGTGAGACGCCGCGTTCGTTCAGCCACCAGCAGGCAGTTCATGACCTCCAGGGACCAGATGGCGGGCGCCCAGGCATCACCCTCCCTCAAGAGTTCAAGAGAGGCATCGGAACAGGCATCGCGCTCTTCGTCGAAAGCCCAGGACATCGTGACGGAACAATCCAGCACAAAGCTCATTAGTAGCGGCGACCTTCTTCGATCATTTCCCGGATGGTCAGGCCATCGAGCCTGTTACCTTTACTGAAGGCGCGCAGCTCCTCAATTACTTTTTCTATATCGGGTTTTGCCTGAAGGGATGCGGAAACGAGCTTGGCCACGGGCGTACCGTGCCGGGTTATGGTAATCTCTTCACCCTTAGCGACTTCATCGAGCAGGCTTGATAAATGGGTTTTAGCCTCGAAAGCGCCGACAGTTTTCATGTATATCCTCTGTTCAGTCTGGTTGCTAAACTAGTTTATATCAACTTGAATGGATGTCAATCAGTGAGGCTTCATTGAACGCCCCCGGACGCAATGACCCCTGCCCCTGTGGCAGCGGACTAAAATATAAAAAGTGCCACGGCGCCGCCAAACCGGCGGCGCCCAAGGTTATCCCTATTTCCATGATAGGGACAAGAAGTCAAACGCAGGTCGGTACGCCGCGCCCTTGCGGAGACTGTTCGCTGTGCTGCGACGGCTGGCTCAGGACGCATGTGCTCGGCCATGATATTTATCTCGGCCACCCCTGCGTCTACAGCGACGGGCATCGTTGCACCATACATGAAAGACGGCCGGAAGATCCGTGCCGCGTGTTTTTCTGCGGCTGGGCGGAGGCGGGGAGTCATCTCCCGGAGTGGATGTGGCCCAATAAAACCGGCGTGATCGTGCTCACCGGCCGTTCGCAATGGCGCGGGCAACCGGTGGATGTGCTGGTATCCGCCGGGCGTGACCCGGATGAGCGGATATTGGGCTGGTATCGTGACTATTCCACCAAAACGATGCGCCCGTTTATGTATCAGATCAATGAGCAGTGGTTTGGTTATGGCCCCGCGGCCTTTCAGCAGGAGATGGCGGCCAGGGTGGCCAGGGGGGAGCGGTTGTGGACTTGAAATACAGATACAAGATACAAGGGCAAAGATACAAGTTAAAGAAGCTATACGCCCCTTCCCTCAAGCTTGTATCTTGTATCTGTCGTTGTATGGCTGGGGGACGAGGATTCGAACCTCGGTTAACGGAGTCAGAGTCCGTAGTCCTACCGCTAGACGATCCCCCAATTGACAACAGATACAAGGGAAAAGATACAAGATACAAGGGGGAAGAGTAAAGCTAAGCGTCTATTTACCGGTACTGCTGATTTTTTGAATGAGGACTTGTAGCATTCGCGCTATCTCAGTGGCCTCTTGGATGAAGCGCCCGGTACTTACTTTATCAAGCAGCCCTACTTCAATGCCGATATAAAGCTGGGTACGCAACTCCCCACAAGAACCTTTGGCAATCTTAAGAAAACGAGCGTACTCGTTCGCCGAGCTTCTTTCGTAACCTTCCGCTATGTTGGAAGGTACTGACAATGCAGATCGAGTAATTTGATCCTTGAATACCCAGTCTTTGCAATTATCTAGAGTCTTGTAAATTTCGGCACAAAGGCGAGAGCTGCGCTTCCATACTTCAAGCTTCTCAAAAGCATCCACGCCCTAGCTTGTATCTTTTCCCTTGTATCTTGTATCTGCGCTTTAGCGCTTCGAATATTGCGGCGCTCTGCGTGCCTTGTGCAGACCCACCTTCTTGCGCTCGACTTCGCGGGCGTCGCGGGTGACGAAACCGGCCTTGCGCAGGGCGGGGCGCAGGGCCGCGTCGTATTCGAGCAGGGCGCGGGTAATGCCGTGCCGGATGGCGCCGGCCTGGCCGCTGCTGCCGCCGCCCCGCACCACCACGCTGATGTCGAAGTTATCAACCAGATTCACCGTCTCCAGGGGTTGCCGCACCAGCATGCGCGCGGTTTCGCGCCCGAAGTAATTATCGAGGGTGCGGCGGTTGACGGTGATGGCGCCCTTGCCGGGCTTGAGATAGACGCGCGCGGTGGAACTCTTGCGGCGGCCGGTGCTGTAGTAAAGTTTGTCTGCCATAGTTTTCTGCTAAATATCCAGGATTTGCGGTTGTTGCGCGGCGTGTTGATGCTGGCTGCCGGCATACACCTTGAGTTTGCGAAACATGTCGCGCCCCAACGGGCCCTTAGGCAACATGCCCTTGACGGCGATCTCGAGCACTTGCGCCGGGGCCTTCTGGATAAGCTTGGCGAAGGTGATGGTCTTGAGCCCGCCAATGTAGCCGGAGTGCCGGTGGTAGAGCTTGTCTTGGGCCTTGTTGCCCGTGACCCGCACCTTTTCGGCATTGACGACGATGATATAATCGCCGGCGTCCATGTAGGGGGTGAATTCGGCTTTGTGCTTGCCGCGCAGGCGGCGGGCGATCTCGCTCGCGAGCCGGCCCAGGGTCTTGCCTGCGGCATCTACCACATACCAGTCACGCCGGACGGTCTCGGACTTGGCGTTAAAGGTCTTCATTGCGCTGCTCCCGATGTACAAAGAATGTAAATTTTACCTAAATGCACGGTCCGCGGCAAGTCTGATGATTATCCAAGGCTCATTACCTCTTCACCCTTACGAGGCCCAACCGCGACTCCCGATCACTTTGACGGCGCTCAAACTCGCTTATGACGTTACGAAATGGCGATAGAACCAGCGCTTGCCCATTTCCACGATGACCAGATAGGCCGCAACCATAGCCGCGAGGATAACAAAAAAGGCCGGCGGCAGCGGCACAAAACCGAACTGCGCGGCCAGGGGGGTGTACGGGAGCAGCGCCCCAATGGCGACCACGGTCAAAGAACTCCAAATTAACCAGGCATGGGGTCTGGACTTGAACGGATTGCCGCGGGTGCGGATTACAAAGATCACTAAAACCTGCGTGGCGAGCGATTCCACAAACCAGCCGGTTTGAAACAGGGCCTCGCCGGCGTGCAAGACCTTGAGCATCACGTAAAAAGTGAGAAAATCAAACACGGAACTGACCGGCCCGATGCTCAACATGAAATTACGCACGAAGGCCATGTCCCAGTGGCGCGGGCGCTTGAGATCGTCTTCATCCACGCTGTCCAGGGGTATCGCGATCTCGGAGATGTCATAGAGGAAATTGTTGAGCAGGATCTGCAACGGCAGCATGGGGATAAACGGCAGGACCAGCGCCGCCCCGGCCATGCTGAACATGTTGCCGAAGTTGGAGCTGGTCGCCATCATGATGTACTTCATGACATTGCCGAAAGTGCGGCGGCCTTCCAGCACGCCGTCGTGGAGCACATGCAGATCCCGCCTCAGCAAAATCATCTCCGCCGCCTCCTTGGCGACATCCACGGCGCTGTCCACCGAGATCCCGATGTCCGCCGAGTGCAGCGAGGGCGCGTCATTGACGCCGTCGCCGAGATAACCCACGGTATGGCCCCTTGCCTTGAGCGCCAGGATGATGCGGTTTTTTTGCGCGGGCGTGACGCGGCAAAAGAGATTGACGGCCTCGGCCTGCGCCTGCAGCGCCGGGTCGTCCAACTGCTGGATTTGCGACCCGTTCAGCATGCCGGTGACCGCCAGCCCCAACTCCTTGCACACGTGACGGGTAACGAGTTCATTGTCGCCGGTGATGACCTTGACCGCCACACCACTGCCCGCGAGTGCGGCCAGCGCCCCCGCCGCACTCTGTTTCGGAGGATCGAGAAAGGCCGCCAAACCGGCAAACACCAGTCCGGTCTCATCGCTCACTACCGCGTGCGGATGGTCGCGCGCCACCTCACGAAAGGCGATGCCGAGCACCCGGAAGCCCTCGCGGCCCAGATCATCGTAGAGTGATTGAATCCTGGAGAGCGTCGCCTGATCGAGCGGCTGGTGCGCCGCTTCGGCGCCGGCGAGGTAGTGAGTGGAGAGACGCAGAATATCCTCCGGCGAGCCCTTGACCGCGAGGAGCCGCGTAGCCCCGTTGTCCACCAGCACCGACACGCGCCGCCGCTCGAAATCAAACGGCGCCTCGTCTATCTTTTGCCAAGCGCTGACGTCAATCTCTTCGTGTTCGAGGATGGCCTCATCGAGCGGACTTTTAAGGCCGGTTTCAAAATAGCTGTTGAGGTAGGCGAGCCTGAGCACCTCCGTGCTGTCGCGCCCGTAGGCGTCGAGGTGGCGCTCGAGACGAATGCGCGCCTCTGTGAGCGTGCCGGTCTTGTCGGTGCAGAGTACATCCATACTGCCCAGGTTTTGTATCGCTATCATCTGTTTGACAACGACGTGCTTCTCGGCCATGCGCAGCGCGCCGCGCGCCAGCGTGACCGTCACCACCATCGGCAACAGTTCCGGCGTCAATCCCACCGCGAGCGCCAACGCAAACAGCAGCGACTCCAGCATCGGCCGGTGAAACAGCGCATTCACCAATAAGACAAACACTACAAGCAGGAAGGTCATGCGCAGGATGAGCAGGCCGAACTGGCGGGTGCCCAGCTCAAAGGCGGTGCGCGGGGCCTTGCGGGCAAGCGTTTGGGCAATGCCGCCGACAGACGTTTCCGCGCCTGTCGCGCACACCAGTATCTTCGCCATGCCGCTCACTACCGATGCGCCCATGAACACCGTGTTCTGCGCGCCGCCCATCTCCTCGACGGCGCCCGCAAGGTCGCCCGGGTGCTTTTCAACCGGGTAGGGCTCGCCGGTGAGCAGGGCCTGGTTGACGAAGAAATCGCGTGCCTCCAGCACCCGGCCATCGGCGGGCACGATATCACCGGCGGTCAGCAGCATGATGTCGCCGGGGACGATCTTGGCGACCATCACCTCGCGCGATTGACCGTCGCGCACTGCTTGCGCGTGCACGGCGACCGACTGGCGCAGCTTTTCCGCCGCGCGTTCGGCATGCCGTTCCTGTGCGAAGTCGAGCGCGACGCTGGACATCACGATGACGCCGATGATCAGCGCTCCCGTCACCTCACCGGTGAAGGCCGACACCGCCGACGCGGCGAGCAACAGCAAAATCAGCGGATTATTGATGCGCAGCAAAAACTGAATCATCAGGGCCCGCTCAGGCCTCTTTTGCAATACGTTGGGCCCGTAGCGGCGTAGCCGGTCCTTCGCCTCGGCCTGGGTCAACCCCTCCGGGCGCGCGTCGAGCCGAGCAAGCAGCGCGTCGAGCGGAAGGTTCCAAAATGCAGCTTCGATTGTTTTATACATAGCGACAGAAATCGTAGCGAGCGGGTTTCAGGCGGGGGCGGCGGAGCGCAGGAACCGGAGTGTACATAAGAGTACATGAGGATTCCGAGCACCGCACGCACCCGCATCAAAGCCGCGCAGTAGATTTATGACGCTATGTATAGCGGGCTGTAACACAGGAAAAGTATACTCTCCCAAGCTGTTGTATTATGCTTATCGGCAGTAGACCGCTAAGGAGGTAACTCGGTATGCGTGTGCTCTCTTTTTTGCTCATCAGTCTGTTCAGCGCCGTTGTCTGTGCCGCCGGCAACGATAACGACACTTACGACAAAGACTCTATCCTCAAAGAGGCTAATTCCTTCTTCGGCGAGACCACGGCGGGACTTGCCGGGGTGATCGAAAAGGCCTTTGCCGACCAGGGCCGTCCAAACGGCTATATTAAAGGTGAAGAGGTGAGCGGCGCTTTAGGTGTGGGGCTGCGCTATGGCAATGGCAGCCTTACCCTGAAAAAGGGTGGCGGCCGCAAAGTGCACTGGACGGGGCCTTCGATCGGTTTCGACGTGGGCGCCAACGCCTCCAAGGTGTTTGTGCTGGTCTACCATCTGCCGAACGCTAACGCCATCTATCAGCGCTATCCCGCCGTCGAGGGCAGTTTTTATTACGTGGCCGGGGCAGGCATCAATTACCAGCAGCGGGGCAACATCATCCTCGCGCCAATCCGGGTGGGAGTAGGCCTGCGCGGCGGGGTGAATTTAGGTTATATCAACTACACCAAAGAAAAAACTTGGATACCGTTCTGAGAACCCACTATTTGATATGGGCTAGAATGCCTTCCAGTTCATCCAGGCTATTATACTGAATGACTAGCTTGCCCCTGCCTTTGCTGCCCTGCTGAAAGATGACGCTGGCGCCGAGCCTTTCGGAGAGTTCTTCCTGGAGGTTGCGGATATTGGGATCGAGCGGTTTGCCCGTTGGCGAACGCGGCTTGGGTTGAGCCTGCAAGCGCTGCACCAGATGTTCGGTCTCACGCACCGATAGCCCCTTCGCCACCACGGTATGCGCCGCTTCGCTCTGCGGCCCGCCTTCAAGCCCTAGCAACGCACGGGCGTGGCCCATCTCCAGGTTGCCTTCTTCGAGCAGGCGTTTCACATCCTCGTTGAGTGTGAGCAGGCGCAGCAGATTCGAGACTGCGGCGCGCGAGCGGCCGACCTCTTCGGCGACACGCTGGTGAGTCAGCTCAAATTCGTTGATGAGGCGTTGCAGCGCGTTGGCCTCTTCTAAAGGGTTGAGGTCTTCGCGCTGGATGTTTTCGATAAGCGCCATTGCGACGGCGGCCTGATCGGGCACATTGCGTATGACCGCCGGGATTTCGGTGAGGCCCGCAAGCTGGGCCGCGCGCCAGCGGCGCTCGCCGGCGATGATCTCATAACTGCCCGGTGTGCTTAACGCGCGCACCACGATAGGCTGCACCACGCCCTGGGCGCGGATGGAGTTGGCGAGATCTTCAAGGCTCTCGGTGTGCATGTTCGTGCGCGGTTGATATTTGCCGCGCTGGATGACGTCGAGCGGCAGATGGCGTAGCGCTCCCTGAGTACCGCCCTTTCCCTCATCGGCGCGAGCGCCGGAGAGCAGCGCCTCCAGGCCGCGCCCCAGGCCGCGTTTCTTGACTGTCACCTTGCCTCGTCTCCTTTTCTAAACCGCAGCGCCAGACGCCGCCTCATTGGCCGCCCCGGCCAGCCCGGCGTCTTTTTTCAGCATCTCGCCGGCCAAGGCCAGATAGGAAAGCGCGCCCCGCGAGGCGCGGTCATAGACCAGCGCCGGCAGCCCGTGACTGGGGGCCTCGGCCAGGCGCACATTGCGGGGGATCACGGTGGCGTAGACCTGGTCGCCGAAGTGCTGGGCAAGCTGGGCCGCCACGTCGTTGGCGAGATTGTTGCGCGGGTCGAACATGGTGCGCAACAGGCCTTCGATCCTGAGGGTGCGGTTATGCGCCTCGCGGATCTTGTCTATCGTGCTGAGCAGGGCGGACAAACCCTCCAGCGCATAGTACTCACACTGCATGGGAATCAGCACCGAGTGCGCCGCCACCAGGGCGTTGACCGTCAGCATGTTCAGGGAGGGCGGGCAGTCAATCAGGATGTAGTCGTACTGGTCGCGCACCGGCTCCAGCGCGGCGCGCAGCCGTGACTCACGATCCTCACGCTGCATCAGTTCGACCTCGGCCGCGGTGAGGTCGGAGTTGCCGGGCAGCACAAAGAACCGTTTGATGCGCGTCTCGACGGCGGCATCGGCGACCGTAGCCTGGCCCATCAGCACTTCATAGGAGGAGGATTGCAGTGTATTCTTGTCTATCCCGCTGCCCATGGTGGCGTTGCCCTGCGGGTCGAGATCAATCAACAGCACGCACCGCCCGCACGCGGCCAGCGAGGCGGCCAGATTAATGCCGGTGGTGGTCTTGCCGACGCCGCCCTTCTGGTTGGCCAATGCAATGATTTTTCCCATTAAATTACATTTTTACCGATGCGCACGAGATGACGTTGCTCGTCCAGGCCGGGCACCACCAGCTTGCAGACCTCCAGAACCTTGAAGGGTGAGATGACCTGTCCCAGCTCGTCTTTGGGGTAGCTGCCTTTCATGGCCAGAAATTCGCCGTCTTCCGTCAAGAGATGCCCCGCAAGCCTCAACATCTCGGCAAGGCTCGCAAAGGCGCGTGTAAGCAGTGTATCGAATTTTTGCGCCGGCCGGTACCTCTCTACCCGCTCGTGCACCACCTGCACGTTGTCAAGCCCAAGCTCACCCTTGGCCTGAAGCACAAAGCGGGTCTTTTTGGCATTGCTGTCCAACAAGGTAAATTGATGCTGCGGGCAAGCGAGGGCCAAGGGAATCCCCGGCAGGCCGGCGCCGGTGCCGATGTCCAGGATGTTCGGCCCCTTCAGAAACGGCCGCACCGCCAGACTATCGAGAATATGGTGCGTAATCATTTGCACAGGATCACGCACCGCGGTGAGATTATAGGTCTTGTTCCACTTGTCGAGCAGCGCCACGTAGTCCAGCAGGCGCCGCCCGGTCTCAGCGGGCAGTGCCAACCCCAACTCCTTCAGACCCAGGCGCAACACCTTATCTTGCAGGTTCCTCAGCGGCTCGGGCATGAGGTTACCGTGCGCGATACTGTTTGATGTGTACCAGCAACAACGAAAGGGCTGCGGGCGTAACCCCGGAAATACGGCCCGCCTGGCCCAGCGTGGCTGGCTTGTGGCTGTTCAGTTTTTGCTGGATTTCCCTGGACAACCCGCGCACGTTCATATAATCGAAATCCGACGGCAACGCGGTTTCTTCGTGCCTGCGCTGACGTGCGATTTCATCGTGCTGGCGCTCGATGTAGCCGTGGTATTTTGCCTGTATCTCCACCTGTTCGGCGGCCTTGTCGTCCGCCAGCGCCTCGCCTGCGCCCGGCAACGTCATCAAGGAGCGATAAGTGACATCCGGACGGCGCAGCAAATCCAGCAGATTATATTCGCGCGTTATCGCCTGGCCGAGCACGCGCTCGGCATCGCCGGCAGATAACGATTCCGGCCGCACCCAAGTCGTCTGCAGGCGTTGCTGCTCTTTTTCTATCGCCTCGCGTTTGGTTTCAAATATGCGCCAGCGCGCGTCATCCACCACACCGAGTTCGCGCCCCCTGGGCGTCAACCGCAGGTCGGCGTTATCCTCGCGCAGCAACAAGCGATACTCCGCGCGGCTGGTGAACATGCGATAAGGCTCACTCGTGCCGCGTGTGATGAGGTCGTCGATGAGTACGCCGACATAGGCCTCGTCGCGGCGCGGACACCACGGGGCTTTATCCTGCACGCGCAACGCGGCGTTGATGCCCGCGATGATGCCTTGCGCGGCGGCCTCTTCATAGCCGGTGGTGCCGTTGATCTGGCCCGCGAAAAATAAATTACTAATAATTTTGGTTTCGAGCGACGGCTGCAAATCGCGCGGATCGAAATAATCGTACTCAATCGCGTAACCGGGACGCGTGAGATGCGCGTTTTCAAAACCCTTGATGGAGCGCACCAATTCCATCTGCACGTCGAACGGCAGGCTCGTTGAAATGCCGTTGGGATAGACTTCGTGCGTGGTCAGCCCCTCTGGCTCGACAAAAATCTGGTGCGAAGTCTTGTCGGCAAAGCGCACGATCTTGTCTTCGATGGACGGGCAGTAACGCGGCCCCACGCCCTCGATCACGCCGGTGTACATGGGCGAGCGGTCGAGACCGTTACGAATGATCTCGTGCGTTTTTTCGTTGGTGTGCGTGATGTGGCAGGACACTTGGCGCGGGTGATCTTCGGCGCGCCCCATAAAGGAAAACACCGGCAGCGGATCGTCCCCCGGCTGCGGCGTGAGCTTTGAATAATCTATCGTGCGCCCGTCTATGCGCGGCGGCGTGCCGGTTTTCAAACGTCCCACACGAAACGGCAAATCGCGCATGCGGCTCGCCAGCGCGTTCGCGGGCGGGTCGCCCGCGCGCCCGCCTTGATAATTGGAAAGCCCGACATGAATCCGCCCGGCGAGAAACGTGCCCACCGTCATCACGACGCATTGCGCATTGAAACGCACGCCCATTTGGGTGACCACACCCGTGACGCGCTCGCCTTCGATAATTAAATCTTCCACCGCCTGCTGAAAAATCGAAAGATTGGGTTGCGTCTCCAGCGCATGGCGCACGACCTGCCGGTACAGCACACGGTCCGCCTGCGCGCGCGTGGCGCGCACCGCCGGACCCTTGCTCGCATTCAAAATACGAAACTGTATGCCGGCCTGATCCGCCGCGTGCGCCATCAGGCCGCCGAGCGTATCGACCTCTTTCACCAGATGCCCCTTGCCGATGCCGCCGATGGACGGATTGCAACTCATCTGGCCCAGCGTCTCGATGCTCTGCGTGAGCAACAGCGTGCGCGCACCCATGCGCGCCGACGCCAGAGCCGCTTCGGTGCCGGCGTGCCCGCCGCCGACGATAATGACATCGAATTTATTTTGGTACTGCATAGTACAGTTTGTTCAGGTATTGCTAATTTCCACTAGACTTTCCCCGGATGTTAAAAGCTTTAATGCCGCTGGGAGAGCCTTGATAAAAACCTGTTGGAGATAAGCATTCGAGGTATTGCCACAGGTGATCCAAATAATCTGTGGTGGTGCCCCATGTTGCTCAAACAAGCGCACAAAACCGGCGTCTTTGGTCATTACCACTGCGGATGCTTCCCTCGCAGCAAAAAATATCCGTTCATCACTTGCATCTCGAAGCCCTAAGTCTCGTAAGGCGTTGGCCTCAACTGAAAACTGCTCTCTCATCCAGGAGGGTAGGGCGGGAGAAAGCTGGGCGTCCACCCAGATAATCATGCCGCAATTACGGGATGATCAATTCTCCTTGCGGCATAGAGCAGCGCCGCTTTCAGGTCATCCACCTCCAAGTCAGGCATTTCCTTCAGTATTTGCTCGGCACTCAGCCCTGCTGCGAATAAATCCAGAACGTCTACCACCCGGATACGCATACCCCGAATGATCGGCCGTCCGCCGCATTTTTCCGGATCAACTGTGATTCTCGTCAGTAAACTTGTCATGATTTCCTCCAGTTAGAGCAGCACGTCGCACTTCAGCGATGCCTCAAGCGCTCCATAAAATACCTTCCTCTTTTATGCGTTGCCGAAAGCCATCATCCGCATTGGATAAATCCACCACCTCCACGCGGTAAGGGATGGTGCTTTATTCCATCCTTTCACGCAAGCGCGCCAATGCACCAGGTGGTAGGGCTTCGAGCGGCTCCACGGCGATATCCACATCAGAAGTGCGTTTCGGCGTGCCCCGCGCCCATGAACCGAAAAGATAAACGCGCGCTTGTATGTCACGCAACTCATCAAGCACCAAATTACGCACCGCCTGCACGTAAACCTGTCCGCGCCCTATGGCGCCGGCATCATACGTTTTTACAGTCTTGGTCATCGGCCCTCTAAAATAGCTGATCCAGCGGGCTCTTTACACCCTTACCGCCGCGGTTCAGCACGTGCGTGTAAATCATCGTCGTGCTTACGTCTTTATGGCCCAACAGTTCCTGCACCGTACGAATATCATATCCCGCCTGCAATAAATGTGTGGCGAAAGAGTGGCGTAAGGTATGGCAGCTTGCCGGTTTAGCTATCTCTGCATCGCGCAGCGCCTGCTTCACGGCGCGCTGCAAAACATTTTCATCCACGTGATGCCGCCGCACCACGCCGCTGCGCGGGTCCACCGAACGCTTGGCCGAAGGGAACACATATTGCCAGCCCCATTCACGCGGCGCAGCCGGATACTTCCGCTCCAGCGCAAACGGCAGATACACCGCGCCGAAGCCCTCCTCCAAATCCTTCTGATGTAATGCCTTCACCTTCTGTAAATGCAGCTTGAGCGGCTCCACCAGCCTGTCTGGCAACATCGTCACACGATCCTTCATTCCCTTGCCATCGCGCACCGTGATTTGGTGCTGCTCATAATCAACATCTTTCACCCGCAGCCGCAAACACTCCATGAGACGCAAACCCGCGCCATATAATAAGCTCGCCATCAGCCACTTGGTACCGCCAAGCCGCGCCAGCACATCATTCACCTCACGCTGCGAGAGCACCACCGGCAAACGCGAAGGCTTCTTGGCCCGCTCCACATCATCCAGCCACGCCAACTCCTTTTTCAGCACCTCGCGGTAAAGAAACAGCAACGCCGAAAGCGCCTGATTCTGCGTCGAAGCCGTGACGTTTTGTTTAGCGAGCGAAGTCAGAAACGCGGTGATTTCATGCTCGCCCATCGTTTCCGGGTGACGCTTGTCATGAAACAAAATAAACCGCCGCACCCAGCCGAGGTAACTTTGCTCAGTGCGAATGCTATAGTGCTTATAACGAATCGCATCACGCATCCGCTCCAGCAGCTTCGGCTGTATAGCCGGAACATCTGAAAGACTCCTGTCCACAACCCGCAACGTTGGGCGGGGGTAATTTAATTCTTTATTTAGTTAGCATGACTGTATAACCTATTGACCTATAAATATAAAATTTATATTATTGCTACAATGATGCAAAATCATACATCATATGGGCTGTCTATTTCTAGTTAGGCATTCACAACATATGCAGTGGATCTATCTGGCAATAGCAATCGTGTCGGAAGTTATCGCAACCTCCGCACTCAAAGCCGCAGAGGGCTTTACCCGCTGGGTACCCTCCGTGCTTGTCGTCGTCGGGTATGCGTCAGCGTTCTACTTTCTTTCACTCACGTTGCGCACCATCCCGCTCGGCGTTGCCTACGCTATCTGGGCTGGTGTTGGGGTGGCCCTTGTCGCACTCGTTGGGTGGGCGGTCTATCATCAGTCACTCGATATTGGCGCAATCATCGGCATCACCCTCATTGTTTCTGGTGTAATCGTGCTTAACCTTTTTTCCAAGACAGTGGCACATTGAACGCAATGCCTAACATTGCGTTCGAGAGGGACGCTAATCTTCCCCCAAAATAGTTGACACCTCCCCCTAACGGAACGGAGGTGTTTTATGGGCAAATCAAGACCGCCAAAAGTGCATCGTTACAGCATGCAGTTCAAGGCAACCGCAGTACGTTTAAGCGAGCTTCCCG
>JACPZD010000013.1 GCA_016195665.1 Gammaproteobacteria bacterium
ATCGACGGGGGAGTTTGGCACCTCGATGTCGGCTCATCACATCCTGGGGCTGTAGCCGGTCCCAAGGGTATGGCTGTTCGCCATTTAAAGTGGTACGCGAGCTGGGTTTAGAACGTCGTGAGACAGTTCGGTCCCTATCTGCCGTGGGCGCTGGAGATTTGAGAGGAGCTGTCCTTAGTACGAGAGGACCGGGATGGACGTACCTCTGGTGTACCGGTTGTCATGCCAATGGCACCGCCGGGTAGCTATGTACGGACGGGATAACCGCTGAAAGCATCTAAGCGGGAAGCCCCCCTCAAGATGAGATCTCCCTGAGAGCTTGACTCTCCTAAAGGTCCGTCGAAGACGACGACGTTGATAGGCTGGGTGTGGAAGCGCAGTAATGTGCGTAGCTAACCAGTACTAATTGACCGTGAGACTTGACCATATAACACCCAAGCAGTCTAACCAGACTGGATGAAGTGTTAGAAGGTTGAATATGTGTATATACCCAAAGCCTTGCAACAACTTCCCGATTTTTTACTGACAGTGAGCGCTGTCGGTAGCCAGTTTGCCTGGCGGCAATAGCGAGCGTGAACCACCCGATCCCATCCCGAACTCGGAAGTGAAAGCGTTCAGCGCCGATGATAGTGTGGGAGGTCCCATGCGAAAGTAGGTCACTGCCAGGTTTTATATCCGAACCCCGATGGCTTAAACCATCGGGGTTTTTTATTGCTCGTTGTTTTTAAGGCATCTCAAGTAACCTTTCCTGGCGCGGCGTTCGCTGCTCACCCCCTGGAATCATGCGACAGTTTTGAGTATCCTGAGTCATCCTTTCAAACCATTACGACCTCAACTTCTAATCTTAAGGGGAGAAAAATGACCAAAACCTACCGACTCTTGTTACTGCTTCCAATGATAACCGCGCTAAGTGCTTGCGCAGGCACAGTTAAACGATCGGAAAATGATCCCAAGCCCACAATGGTACAAGCCTACGCAACGCAGAAATTCAGCAGCGTGACGCTGGATCTAACACCGGAGGTAAAAGGCAAGCTGGATGAGAATATAAAATTCAGCCCCGATGCGCTGAGTACCATGGTGAAGCGCCGTTTGGAGAATAAGGGTTTGATGAGCAATTCCGCTCAGAGCAATTTGAAAGTGACTATTACGGATGTGCGGGTACGTTCGACATTTAATGCAATCATGTGGGGCTTTATGGCCGGTGATGACAGAATCGTTGGGAATGTAGAGGTCCAGGGCCCGGGGAATAAACCGGTCAACCACTTTGAGGTGTCAGCCTCTTATGCCTTGGGTGGATTCGGTGGAGGGCAAGACGACACCCGGATGAACTGGCTTTATGAAAAATTCTCAGAACTGCTCGTCGCAGAGCTCACTGGCGAAAATAAAGCCGCTTCTATTGGGCATTGAAGACCAGGAGAGAATCGATAGCCCCTGCAAGAAGTGCCTTGCAGGGGTTTTAGTAATGAAACGTTTCGTTCAAGGTCTTGCCAATGGTTTCCGCATCCTGCTGTCCATAAAGAGTAGTTAGCTTTTCGCCGTTGGGGGCGAAGAAAACCAGTGCCGCGCTGTGAATATTCTGTTTATCGGCAAATGCCTTACCCTCCGCTGTGTATACATCCGCCACCAGAAAGGTCACACGCCCTTCGTAGTTACTCCTCACTTTATTGATTTCATCCATGAGTAATTGACTGGAGACCTGGTTGTGGTCGTGGATCTGCACCACCACATTGCCACCCTTGCCGATCAGGGATAGATCGCGTGAATAGCCGCGCGGCAGCAGGCTAATTAGAATGCCGGCGGCCCCCAGTATGAGCGCAATGATCAATACTCTTCGCCAGAGGCGGGTTTTCTGCCTGAAGGATTGAGTGGTGCGGCCGGCGGGTTTCATGGGAATCCTAACGGTTGAAAGGTAATACCGGGCCCTCTAAGAATGCGTCACTATTTCTAGAGGTACTCTACCGTCATTATACTGATTCCACAATTCGTTTGTGTTTTGGCCGCTATTGGAGTTAGATAAGGCCTTTGGGATCAAACGAAGGTTTGATGCGCCTATGGAGCGGATAGAAAGCGGTTCTCAAGGGCAGCATACACCATACCGGTACGTAGCCATCGCAGCTTTTTGGCTCGCCGCGAGTGGCGCGCTGACGGCGCTGTTGTCCGGGCTGGGATCGCGATGGAAGTGGTGGGAATTTGGAACCGGTTTTGTATTTCTTAAGTGGGCGGTCTATGCCGGTATTGCGGCCATTTTGCTGTCACTCGTGGGTCTCTTGCTGGGGTATAAGGCAGGCCGCCGGCGTGGGCTGGTCTGGGCGGGGGCTGGACTGGTGATCGCCCTTGTGGTTGTTCTGGCGCCGCTTAACTGGTTGCGTACCGCGAGCCAGGCGCCGCCCATCCACGATATTACGACGGATACGCAAAATCCTCCGCAGTTTGTGGCGGTGTTGCCGCTACGTAAAAATGCGCGGAATTCGGCGCAGTATGCCGGACCGGAAGTTGCCGCCTTACAGGCCAAGGCCTATCCGTACATCGTGCCGATGTTGCTGAGTATACCGCCCGGCCAAGCCTTTCAGCATGCCTTGAGCGCCGCACGGGAGATGGGTTGGTTCATCGTGGACGAAAATCCCAGCGAAGGCCGTATCGAGGCGACCGCCACTACGCGCTGGTTCGGGTTCAAGGATGACGTGGTGATACGCATCACCCCGGCGGAGCAGGGCAGCCGGGTGGATGTGCGTTCCGTGTCGCGTGTCGGGGTGAGCGACTTGGGCACGAATGCCAGAAGGATCGAAGCCTACCTGAAAAAGCTGAAGGAAGCGGCGGCTTCGGGGTGATTCAGGCCGAGACCGGGCACAGCTCGCTGGGGCCAGCGAACCCTGTGATCTAACCCGCGGCTAGAGTACGAATGCGGCTGTTTAATCTGCTCTTGTGACGGGCAGCCTTGTTTTTGGAGATGAGACCCTTGCGCGCCATGCTGTCGATGGAGGGTACGGAGGCTTGGTAAGCGGCCGTGGCCTGTACCTTGTCGCCGGCGGCGATGGCATTGACGACCTTTTTGATGGTGGTGCGTACCATGGAGCGCATGGCCACGTTATGTTGGCGGTGCTTTTCCGCCTGACGCGCGCGCTTTTTTGCTTGTGGTGTGTTAGCCAAGATGTAACTCCCAAAATTGCTTACCAGAAAGCCGGTTATTATCCCAATTTTGGCCTTCCCTGTCAAAGTTAGAGTAATCTATGGCAACCGTGCCCTCACGCGCATTAAGGCCGCGCGGGGGCAGGCTAAATTCTGAGATAATAATGACTTAGCCAAGATTAGATAGAGATGACCTGCCGAACTGCCTGCATCAGTAGCCCTTTCGATGGAGTATTACGCTGAGCCGACACCTCCTTAAGTCCACCGCTGTAGTGGGTTCCATGACCATGATCTCGCGTGTGCTGGGCTTTGTCCGCGACATGGTTATCGCGCGCCTGTTCGGCGCGGGGAGCGGCGCGGACGCCTTTTTTGTCGCGTTTCGCATCCCCAATTTCTGGCGGCGGCTGTTCGCCGAGGGCGCGTTTTCGCAGGCTTTTGTGCCGGTGCTGGCGGAATATAAGGAACAGCGCGCCCATGAGGAGGTGCGCTTGCTGGCCGATCATGTCACGGGTGCGCTGGGCCTGGTTTTGTTCGGCGTCACCCTGTTCGGGGTGATCGCCGCGCCGTTGCTGGTGGTGATCTTCGCCCCCGGTTTTCTGGATGAGGCGGATCGCTATGATTTAACGGTGACGATGCTGCGTATCACCTTTCCCTATCTGTTGTTTGTTTCTCTGGCGGCGATGAGCGGTGCGATATTAAACACGTATGGCCGCTTCGGGGTGCCGGCCTTTACTCCGGTGTTCTTGAATCTCGCCATGATCGGTTGCGCGATCTGGCTGGCGCCGCGCCTCGAACACCCGGTGACCGCGCTCGCTTGGGGTGTATTTCTTGGCGGCTTGATGCAGCTCTTGTTTCAGTTGCCGTATCTCAAGCGTCTGCGGTTATTGCCACGTTTGCGTTGGGGCTGGCGAGACGACGGTGTGCGGCGCATTATCAAGCTGATGTTGCCCGCGATCTTCGGCGTGTCGGTGACGCAGATTAATCTGCTGTTTGATACGTTGATCGCCTCGTTTCTGGTGGCTGGCAGCGTATCGTGGTTGTACTACTCTGATAGGTTGGTGGAGTTTCCGCTCGGTGTGTTCGGCATTGCGCTCGCCACTGTGATGCTGCCGAATCTTTCGCGGGAGCACGCGCAGGCCTCGACGGAGAAATTCTCGCAGAGCTTGGACTGGGCGATGCGCTGGGTATTACTGATCAGTACGCCCGCTACCATAGGGCTGGTGCTATTGGCGGGGCCGTTGCTCACAACGCTGTTTCGTTACGGCGAATTCGATGCGCACGATGTGCTAATGTCGAGCTACAGCTTGATGGCCTTCGGCGTGGGATTGCCCGGTTATATCTTTATCAAAATACTCGCGCCCGCGTTTTACGCGCGGCAGGACACGCGCACGCCGGTGCGCATCGGCGTGATTGCCATGCTGACCAATATGCTGCTCAACGTGCTGTTTGTGATTCCGCTTGCCAAATTCGGCGTGGGCCATGCGGGTATCGCCCTGGCCACGGCGCTCGCCGCGTTTCTCAATGCCGGGCTGTTGTATGGCGCGCTCCGTAAGACCGGCGCTTATCAGGCCGCGCCGGGCTGGAGGGCGTTTGCGGCGCGCATCGCGGGGGCCAGTCTGATCATGGCGGCCGTACTGTGGGTGGCGATGGGGGATTTATCACAGTGGTTGCAATGGCCAGCCGTGACGCGCGGCGGGCGCTTGGTTTTACTCATTGCCGCCGCCGCCTTGGCGTACCTCGTCAGCTTATGGATGTTCGGGTTGCGCTTAAAGGCCTTGGTGTTGAAACCAGGAAGTCGGTGATGAATACAGGATGTCCGTTACAATAAGCGTTTTATAAATGCATGCGTGGCCACATGGAGCTTATCCGGGGTCTTTACAATCTGCGCCCTCGCCACCACGGTTGTGTGGCGACCATCGGCAACTTTGACGGAGTGCATCTCGGTCATCAGGCGGTATTAGGTCAGTTAGCCGGGAAATCGGCCGAGCTTGGGTTACCTTCCGTGGTAGTGACCTTTGAGCCGCAGCCGCGGGAGTTTTTCGCCCATAGCCAGAGCCCGGCCCGGTTGACCCGGTTCCGGGAGAAAATGCAGGCCTTGCGGCGCTACTCGGTGGATCGGGTGGTGTGTCTGCGCTTCGATGAGAAACTGGCCAGTATGGAGGCACAGGATTTCATACAAAGACTGCTGGTGGAGGGACTAGGGGTGCGCTATCTGGTGGCCGGCGATGATTTTCGTTTCGGGCATGACCGCCGGGGAGATTTCGCCATGTTGCAAACGGCGGGTGCGCGATATGGATTCCAAGTCGTGAACATGCATGCCTTTAGTGTGGACAACATCCGCGTGAGCAGCACGCGCATTCGTGAGGCGCTTGCAGCGGGTGACTTCACTACTGCGGAAAAATTATTGGGACGGCCGTACCGCATGTCAGGACGTGTGGCGCACGGTGATAAGCTGGGGAGCAGGCTTGGTTTTCCGACGGCGAACATTCATTTGCACCGCAAGACGGCGCCCCTGCAAGGCGTGTTTGTAGTGGAGATGTTCGGCCTCAGCCGGGAGCCTGTTTCGGGGGCCGCCAACGTCGGGACCCGGCCCACCCTCAAGGGGACGCGCTGCCTGCTGGAGGTCCACCTGCTGGATTTTAATGAGGACATCTACGGGCGCTATGTGCAAGTGGAGTTTTTACACAAGTTGCGCGATGAGGTGCGCTATGATTCGTTGGACGAATTGAAAGATGCGATAGCCAAGGATTGCGAACAGACGCGTGAGTTTTTTCTGAATTATCACGCACGTTAGAATAAAAAATGCAGAACGCAAAGTCGCAAAGATTTTTAGCGTCTTTGCAACTTTGCGTTGGGCTTTTAGAGTTTAGGTGAGAGGCTGGTAGTGATTGATTACAAAGATACCTTGAATTTGCCGCAGACTGATTTTCCGATGAAGGCGAACTTGCCTGTGCGCGAGTTGGAGATTTTACACCATTGGGATGAGATCGGGCTGTATGGCAAATTGCGTGAAACCGGGCGGGGGCGGGAAAAGTTTGTCCTGCACGACGGTCCACCCTACGCCAATGGTGAGATCCACATTGGCCACGCCGTCAACAAGGTGCTCAAGGATATTATCGTCAAGGCCAAGACCTTGAGCGGTTTTGACGCGCCTTATGTGCCGGGCTGGGATTGCCACGGCCTGCCCATCGAGCTGATGGTCGAGAAAAAGATCGGCAAGGCGGGTGTTAAGGTGGACGCCAAGACCTTTCGCAAGGCCTGCCGTGAATATGCGACCACTCAGGTCAACAGTCAGCGCGAAGACTTCAAACGTTTGGGTGTGGTGGGCGATTGGAAGCATCCTTATCTCACCATGGACTTCAAGTTCGAGGCCGACATCATTCGTTCACTCGGGCGTGTAGTTAAGAGTGGTCATGTCTACAAAGGCTTTAAGCCGGTGCACTGGTGCGTGGACTGCGGTTCGGCGCTGGCCGAGGCTGAGGTCGAATACGAGGACAAGACTTCGCCCGCCATAGATGTGCGCTTTGCCGTGTGTGACGAAGCGGCGTTGTTGAGCCGCTGCCGCGTGGCGCCGGAGCATGAAGGGAAAGGACCTATCTCGGTGGTCATCTGGACCACGACGCCGTGGACCTTGCCGGCGAATCACGCTGTGGCGCTCAATCCGGAGTTCGATTATGTCGTCGTGCAATGCTCGGGTGAACTCGGCCCTGAGCGCTTGGTGTTGGCGGAGCGACTGATGAAAGATGTCATGATGCGCTACGGGATGGATGACTATCATGTGGTTGCCTATGCACGCGGCCTCGATCTTGAAGGCGTCAAGTTGCAACACCCGTTTTATGATCGGGAAGTGCCGGTCATTCTGGGCGATCATGTCACGGCCGAGGCCGGCACCGGCGCCGTGCATACCGCGCCGGGGCATGGTCAGGATGACTACGTCGTCGGTCAGCGTTACGGTCTGCCCGTGGACAACCCGGTGGGCGGTGACGGCAAGTTTTTACCCAGCACGCAGCACTTCGCCGGCCTGCATGTCTGGCAGGCCAATGATGCGGTGATCGAAATGCTAAAGACACGCGGCGCGCTGCTGCACAACCAAGCGCTGCGGCATAGCTATCCGCACTGTTGGCGCCACAAGACCCCGATTATCTTTCGTGCCACGCCGCAGTGGTTTATCGGCATGGAACAAAAAGGTCTGCGCAGTGCCGCCTTATATGCGATTGAGCAGACAAAATGGGTGCCGGATTGGGGCCGGGCGCGCATCGAGGGCATGGTGGCAGGACGTCCCGATTGGTGTATCTCGCGTCAGCGTACCTGGGGTGTGCCGATTGCGCTGTTTGTCCATAAAGAGAGCGGTGAACTGCACCCTGACACCGAGAAGCTCATCGAACAGGCCGCTAAATGGGTCGAGCGAGAAGGCATTGACGCCTGGTTTGATTTCATTCCTAACGAGGTGTTGGGAGACGAAGCGGCGCACTATGATAAGGTCACGGATACGCTGGATGTGTGGTTTGATTCCGGCGTTACGCACGCCTGCGTGCTGGAACAGCGTGCCGAGTTGAATGGCGTGCCTGCCGATTTATATCTGGAAGGCTCCGATCAGCATCGAGGCTGGTTCCAGTCGTCCTTGTTAACCTCGGTTGCCATGCGCGGCGATGCGCCTTATAAATCCCTGCTCACACACGGCTTTGCCGTGGATGCCAAGGGCGAGAAGATGTCCAAGTCCAAGGGCAACGTGGTGGCGCCACAGAAGGTCATCGGCGCCTTGGGGGCGGACATTTTGCGCCTGTGGATCGCCTCCGCCGATTATCGTTACGAGATGAACGTATCGGACGAAATATTAAAGCGCACGGCCGATTCCTATCGGCGCATCCGGAATACTGTGCGCTTTTTGCTGGCCAACCTACACGGCTTTGATCCGGCCAAGGACAAGGTTGAGGCAGTTGATATGGTGGCCCTAGACCGTTGGGCGGTGGCGTGCGCCGACGCGCTGCAAGTCAATATCAAACAGGCTTATGATGTTTTTGAGTTTCACCGGATCTATCAGGAGTTGCACAGTTTCTGCGTGCTCGATTTGGGTGGCTTTTATCTCGACATCATCAAAGACCGCCAATACACCACGCAGAAAAACAGCAAGCCGCGGCGATCCGCGCAAACCGCAATCTATTACATGTTGGAGGCGATGGTGCGCTGGCTTGCGCCCATTATGAGCTTTACCGCGGAGGAAATCTGGCGTCATGCGCCGGGGGACAGAGGCGCGTCGGTCTTTTTGGGAGGCTGGTACGAACTGCCCGGCGTTTATTCTACGAAGGAAGCGGAAAGACACATGAATCTCTGGGAACAAATCCGCGCCGTGCGTGAGGATGTCGGCCGTGAGCTTGAAAAGCTGCGCGCCGCGGGTAGTATCGGCTCTTCGCTGGACGCGGAAGTGGATCTTTACTGCGACGAGAAACTAAGCGATGTGTTGACCCGTCTCGATGACGAATTGCGCTTTGTATTGATTACCTCTTATGCCCGTGTACACTCTGCTCAAGAACGCCCCGCTGATGCCGAACCGGCCTTAAGTCTCAACGGCAGGCTGTGGATCAGGGCGATGCCTTCCAAACATAAAAAATGTATCCGCTGCTGGCACCATCGCGAGGATGTCGGTACTCACCCTGCGCATCCCGATATTTGCGCAAGATGTGTCACCAATGTTACAGGCCACGGCGAAGTCAGGTATTATGCTTAAGTGGTTGTGGCTGTCGTTGCTGGTGATCGTTCTCGATCAACTCAGCAAATATGTGGTCAGCAATTTTCTGCGTCTCTACGAGACGGTGGCCGTGTTGCCTTTTTTCAGCATCACGTTGCTACATAATCCCGGCGCGGCGTTCAGCTTTTTGGCCGGTGCCGGCGGCTGGCAACGCTGGCTGTTCACCCTCATCGCGCTTGTGGTGAGTATCGCCATTATTGTGTGGCTGGAGCGTCTGCCGGCGGCGGATAAGTGGCAGGCAGCGGCGCTCTCGCTCATACTCGGTGGCGCGCTAGGTAACGTGATGGATCGCCTACGCCTCGGCTATGTCGTGGATTTTCTCGATTTCTATTATCAACAGTGGCACTGGCCGCCGTTTAATGTCGCGGATTCGGCAATAACAGTCGGGGTAGCGATATTACTGATGACGACCTTGAGAGGGGATAAACACCCTCGTTAGGCGTAGTCTAAGGAGGTGGTATGATTATAAATCGAAGTTGATGTGTGCATCTGGGTTTTGTCCTTAAGACTGATTAGTCATTAATGGAGGTAACCATGAGCAAGATAATCAAATTCATCCACCGAGTAACACATGCAATCCTGGCTGCGTGCAACGCCGTCTGCCCCACGTGTGGTTCACCCTGCGCGAATACCTTCAATCATCAAGACGGTCAACACAGTTGTGGTGATCATTCCTGGTAAGTGGGGAATAAGGATCACATCTTGTGATGAGATTGTTATTGAATCCTGGGTAGGCAAACAAAAAATCGTTTGCCTACCCACGGAGGACTATATACCCATCAGAACGTATGGCAAGCTCCGATGAGTCTGCGTGGCGTTAATCACATAGTACTCAAGGTAAAGGATCTGAGCACCTCGGATCATTTTTACCGTGACGTGCTCGGCATGCAGCGCGTCGGCGAGCGGCCTGGCATGTGGTTTTACCACGCCGGTGGCCACCATCACGACCTCGCGCTGGTTGAGGTCGGGCCAGAGGCACAACCACCCAATCGGATGGATACCGGCCTGTTTCATTTTTGTCTGGATGTCAGCGACGAACAGGCGTTAGCGGAACTCCATAAACGTTGCGAGGCCGCCGGTGTGAGCATCCTCGGCGCGGTGGATCACACTATCTCGAGAGGGTTTTATGTTCAGGATCCCGATGGGCATGTAGTGGAGCTGGGCGTGGATGTACCGGCTCACGAATGGGCGGGCGTGAATAACCCATTTGCGCATGATCGGGGATACAATTTGCCAGACAAAAAATAGGTAGCTTACAGCGTCCGCTATATGAAAGCGTCAAAAAGTCTGGCGCGCAAGTTTGCCGTCCGTCCGGCTCATGACCAAGCGTGCGCCTACCACCAGCGCCTCGATCTCCTCGCGCGTGAACATCAAGGGCGGCAAATCAAAACCGCGCCGCAGCACATAGCCCACACCCGTTGCGCCGTCTATCGGCACGCCGGAAGCCATCAGGTCACGAATGTCCCGGTAGACGCTGCGCTCGGAAATTTCCAGGCGCCCGGCTAGATCATGCGCCGTGATCGCCATGCGGCGCGTGCGCAGGATCTGGATGATTTGGAACAGGCGATCCGCGCGGCGCATGGCGTATAACTACACGTCAGGCTATGCCGTTTTTTCTTCGGTAAATCGCGCCATGACCAAACCCGCTAGCGTCCAGCCTATGACAGTATCCAGAATAATTACGATGACGTAAGGGGTGGAAAACCCAAACCAGTTCCAATACGGGGCATGGCTTACAAAACCGATAATAAGGCCGACGAGAGCAATAAACATCACTTTGCTCAGGTAATTCAAACCTCGTGTCTGGCGCAGCAACACAAATACCAGAAAGGCCGATATGATTTGCGTTATCAGTCCGATGCCCATCAATTTGCCCATGTTCATATCGAAGCCTTGCGGCAAGACATTGACAAACGCCGCCGTCTCACCCGGTTTGTGATCTTCCTCTGCAAAGGGCAGATAATAAACGCCTTGTTCCGGCGCATTGGCTTTGAGCACTTGGGCGACCGCCGCCTCATCGCTGAACTTGTGCGCGACACTTTCATGCCAAGGCAATACGGCCCAGGAAACAAAGCCCCACAGGAATAACACCAACCCACCCAACACTACGGCTAATGCGGATCTTTTCATAGAGCTCTCCTCTGGGCGTTTTTAAAAAGGGTGCGAAGTACTGCTATTATTATGCGGCTTGGCTGGTTTTACATCCAATTGGGAAATAAATCTCCCTGGCAAAAAGCCTGATGTCGTATCCTTTACTGTCCGTGCTGATGCTTTTGTTAGCCGCTTTCATTTTATGTCTACCGCTTTTCAGGAGGTAAACCGCCAATTGAGGCTGCAAGCTTCGCATGAGCTTCTCGATCAACTGGCCGGTGTTTAATATGGCTACTCGCTGGCTGTGTGCCAAGGAAGTTACCGCCTTTCCAGTTTTTCGACGGTCTGATTGGTCTGGGAACAAAGCCACCACCGCAGTTTGGACAGACGTTGCCCAAAACGCTATCAACACAGGCGGCACAGAACGTACACTCATAAGAACAAATGCGTGCCTCCAGTGAGTCGGGTGGCAGGAGTTTGTTGCAGTGTTCGCAGGTTGGTCTGAGTTCGAGCATAATGTCTCCTTTCTGTGACGGCTAACGCCCCAGTTCGCCGGCGCGTCATTTTTGCGCTTCGGTGGGACGATATGTTAGACCTGCTGCGCCGTAAGCCATGCAATGACTTCACGCGCATTTTCGTCAGGCGGAAACACCGGATAGAAAACCTTTCGGATAACGCCATCTATAGCAACGACTGTTAACCGCTTTATTAGGCATGAGCCCGCATACTCAAATGTGGGTAGTTGCAGCGCATGGGTTAAAGCGAGATGCCTATCATTGAGTGACTCAAAGGGCAGATGCAGTCTTGCATAGGCATATTGTTGGTCCTCCAGGGCTTGTGCGCTTACGCCGAATACCTCGACGCCGAGTTGTTTCAGCGCGGCATGGTGATCCCGGAACGCACATGTTTGAGGTGTGCATCCCCTAGCGCCGGGAATCTCGTTCCAGCCGACGAGAGGCGGACTATCGGGACGACCCAGCATGGGGTAGAAATAACAGACCAGCGTACCAGTATAGGCACTGAGATCCACGATTCTGCCCGCAGTGCTGGTCAGTGGAAGCGAGGGTAGAGCGCTTCCCATAAGGTGATCGCACGCGCCGTCATCTACAGGCACAGGCAGATTATTCGGCAATGTGTACAGGTCTTTTATCATGTCTCTATCCGGGGCCGATCCTTTGCAGGTCAAACTAAAAATAGCCATTCTATATGACGTGTAATGTTACATCATCTTTCAAACGCGAAACGCCAGTAAGCAGGTGGAGCAGCGTGCCAGGAGTGTGCTCGCGCGGGGCTGATAAGTGACGCGTTTTGTGCAATGGCGAAGCGGACGGTGGTTTGGATACGGGGCAGTCCCTCACCTCAACCCTCTCCCGAAGGGAGAGGGAGTAACCTTTGTTTTCTTGGCTTTTAGCGCAGCCCCGTAGGCCTTTTGCGCCCAATCTCGCATGGCCTCCGGTTCTTCGAAGACTTCTGGCGGGGCTTCGAAGTATTGCAGGGTGACGGTTTTTCTGCGCGCAATGTAGGTAAACGGACTCAAGCCTTTAGCCTCAAATTCAGCGCGAGTCGTGGAGTCTGCTTTGAAGTACAGTCTATCGTCAACGACGATGGCAAACATGCAGTCGTCTTGATAGATGCCGTGTCCGCCAAACATGGCGCGTGCGTGCACTCTGCCGAGAGGTGCCATGTGTTCGATGACAAACTCCACAAACTCGCTGTGCCGAGGCATCACTAGGCTAGTATCTCCGCACCGAAAGGATTATCGAGCGCGATGAGCCAGTTGCCATCGGGCTGACGCCGGAAGACGTCTGAGGAGAGGCCACCCAGTTGCACGGGGTTTCCGGTGGGGTCTGTTCCGCGCATAGTCCAACGCGAGGAGTAAAGTGCCACACCGTCAGCCTCCATGATTTTATACGCTTCGGTCGTAATCGCCGGCTTTAATGCTGCGAATCCCGCGAGTGCTTCGCGTAGTGCCTGAGTTCCCGTTGCCACTACGCCGGGTTGGATGACGAGGGATGCCTCCGGTTCATACATGCTCAGCGCCGTTTCAAGGTCGCCCCGGTTCATGGCGTTGACGAAGTGGGTGACGGCATCCAGCGGGCTGGAAATTTTCATGTTGGTTCCTCATGGTGGTTGATAGATGTGTACAGTCTATCTGCCTGCTCCTGTCAGCATACCGGCAGGAGCGTGGTGATTGCCACTACTTGCATTCCTGAACGTACACTGTAACCTAGCGAGCATGTTAGTCAAGTTCACCAAAATGCACGGCCTGGGCAATGATTTTGTGGTGATAGACGCCATCAATCAGTCCATCTCCCTTACTCCTGAGCAGGCGCGCTTTATCGCCGATCGGCATTTCGGCGTGGGTTGCGATCAGGTGTTGTTGATTGAACGGCCACGCACGCCGGGAGTGGATTTCGCCTACCGTATTTATAACGCCGATGGCGGCGAGGTGGAGCAGTGCGGCAATGGCGCACGCTGTTTTGCGCGTTTCGTGCGTGACCAGGGATTGACCGCCAAAAACGAACTCGTTGTGGAGACGATGTGCGGCGTGATCCGGCCCCGCATCGAAACCGATGGACAGGTGAGTGTGGAGATGGGCGTGCCACGTACCCATCCAAAAGACATTCCCTTTGTGGCGGAAGCTGAATCATTGAGCTATGCTGTTATAGCGAATGGTTGTAGCGTCGAGTTGAGCGTGGTGTCCATGGGCAATCCGCATGCGGTGTTGCGGGTAGAGGATGTGAGCCGTGCACCGGTGGCCGAGTTGGGGCCGTTACTGGAATCCCACGCCCGGTTTCCCGCGCGGATCAATGTGGGGTTTATGGAGGTGGTGGATAGCTCGCATATCCGTCTGCGCGTTTACGAGCGCGGCGTGGGTGAGACGCTGGCCTGCGGAACCGGCGCCTGCGCCGCGGTGGTGGCGGGCCGGCGGCAAGGGTGGTTAGATGAAAAGGTGGCGGTTGATTTACCTGGAGGGAGGCTTCAGGTGAGTTGGCAGGGACCGAATGAGCCGGTATGGATGACCGGGCCGGCGGCCCGCGTATTTGAGGGGAGTCTCGAACTGTGACCACACAACAAAGACACGGGTTGGCGGGGGGGTTGAGCGACAAGGAGGTGATTGAATATCTGCAGGCGCATCCCGATTTCTTCATCACTCATACCCACCTATTGGCGGATCTGGTGGTGCCGCACGAAAGCGGAGGCGCGGTTTCGCTGATCGAGCGTCAGGTAGCGGTATTGCGCGATCAGAACCGTCAGGTACGCCGCGAGATGGCCGATCTGGTGCAGATCGCACGCGACAATGATCGTCTCAATGAATGTCTGCAACGCTTTGCGCTGGCCGTGATGGGGTGCGCCACGCTGAGTGAAATCTTCAACACGTTGTACGACACGCTGCGGAGCGATCTGAACGCAGACGCTGTGGACTTGCGCCTGTTCGGGAATGGTGCGGCCGAACTGGAAGACGCCGAACTGGTGAATGCCGCCTGGGTGGCGCGTGATGCGGCGGAACTGGAGATATTCAGAAAAATACTGGAAGCCGGAAAACCGGTATGCGGCAGACTCTCTCCTGCGCAATTGCATTATCTATTCGCATCCCAGGCCAAGGATATCGCCTCTGCCGCCCTTTTGCCGCTGCATCCGGGGGGGCAAGAGGGTTCTCCACTCAGTTACGGCTTACTTGCCATCGGCAGTTACAACGGCGAGCGCTTTCACCCGGCGATGGGGACGGTATTTCTCAGCTATCTGTCCGCGCTGCTCAGCCGGGCTTTGCAACCACACCTAGCGTAGTCACATGCAGGACGCTGAACAAGTTTGGCTGGAGCGTTTTTTCAACCATCTCATCCACGAGCGGAATCTCTCGCCTCACACAGTAACGGCCTACCGTCACGATCTGGAAAGGCTGGTTGAATTTTGCGATGCCGGAAATATTTCCGAGTGGCGTGCATTGAACGGCCGCCAGGTGCGCGGTTTTGTGAGCAGCGGTCAGCGCAGCGGTTTGGGCGGCCGCAGTCTGCGGCGGCGATTGTCCGCGGTGCGCGCATTCTACAACTACTTGATGCGTGAAGCAGCGCTTACCAACAATCCGGCGCTGGGCATCCTCGCGCCCAAGTCGGGGCGCCGGCTGCCGGCTACCCTGGATGTAGATCAAATGGCGCGCTTGTTGGATATCAAAATGACGGAAGGACTGGCGTGCCGCGATCGCGCGCTGATGGAGTTGTGTTATTCCTCGGGCCTGCGTCTGGCCGAGCTGGTCGGGTTGGATGTGCGGGATATTGATCTCACCGACGCCACGGCACGCATCACCGGCAAGGGCAATAAAGTGCGTGTCGTGCCAATTGGCCGCTATGCCCGTAGCGCGCTGCAGACTTGGCTTAAGGAGCGCATCAAGTCCGCGAAAGAAGACGAGCCCGCGCTGTTCGTCGGCCGGCGCGGGAAACGCTTGACCGCGCGCGCAGTCCAGTTGCGGGTGCGCGAGTGGTCCCAACGGCAGGGGATGGACGCGCCGGTTCATCCGCATCAGTTGCGACATTCTTTTGCGAGCCACCTGCTGGAATCGTCCGGCGACCTGCGCGCAGTGCAGGAACTGCTCGGCCATGCCGACATCAGCACCACCCAGATCTACACCCACCTCGACTTTCAGCACCTGGCCAAGGTGTATGATAAGGCGCACCCTCGCGCTCGTAAAAGCAGAGAAAAGATACAAGATACAAGAGAAAAGAAAATATGAGATAACCAAAAAGGCCTACGGTTTTTTTACCTTGTACCTTGTACCTTGTATCTTTTCCCTTGTATCTGTTTTTATATGCGCAAACTTCCCTCCGCCGTTATCCTGTTGGGCACGGTCAGTCTATTGAACGACATGGCCAGCGACATGATTATGCCGCTGCTGCCCGTGTTTTTGACGGCCACACTGGGTGCGGGTCCGGCGATTCTTGGCTTGATTGAGGGGGTCGCCGAGTCTACCGCAAGCCTGCTTAAGCTATGGGCCGGCCGGCTCGGCGACGGCGGCGTGGGGCATAAGCCACTGGCGGTGACCGGCTATGCGTTATCGAATCTGGTGCGACCTCTGCTAAGTGTGGCGGGCAGCTGGGGTGTAGTGATGGCGGTGCGCTTCGCAGATCGTGCCGGTAAAGGGCTGCGCACCTCGCCGCGTGACGCGCTGGTGTCGGGTTCGGTCAATGCCGATCAGCGTGGACAGGCATTCGGCCTGCATCGCGCCATGGACCATACGGGCGCGTTCATCGGACCGCTGTTGGCGAGCGGCCTGCTCGCATACGGACTCACTATGCAACAGGTTTTTTTGGCCTCAGTAGTCCCTGGGGTATTGGCGGTCGTCTTGCTGGTGTTTGGATTGCGCACCGCGCGCGCAGTAAAACAGCGTATTACACCGCCCCCGTTGCAGTGGTCTTTGTTGCACCCCAGGCTGCGCGCGATGGTCATCACGGCCGGCAGCCTCGCCCTGGTGGCCGTGCCGGATGCGTTTCTCATCCTATGGTTGGGCCAGCAGGGCGTTACCCTGTTTTGGATTCCCATCCTGTGGGCTTTTGCCCATGCGGTGCGCGCCCTGGTCGCCTTACCCACGGGACATTGGTCTGACCATCATGGGCGCGTTCCCGTGGTGTTGGTAGGTTGGAGCGTGCGCGCGCTGTTGCTGATAGGTCTGCCCTTCGTCAGTCATCCGGCGGCTGTGATCACCTTGTTTTTTCTCTACGCCGCCTCGACTGCCGCTACGGAAGGCGCGGAGCGCGCGATCATTGGCGATTTCGCCGGGAAGGGGGCTCAAGGCACTGCGTTTGGGCTTTATAATATGATGGTCGGCCTGTTGGCCCTGCCGGGTGCGCTGTGGTTTGGGGCGGTGTGGGAGTTCTTCGGGATGACTATGGCGTTCGTCATTTCCGGCGCGCTGACGGTGTGCGTGGCCTTTGCTCTCTATTTGCTGACGCGCACGCCACAGCCCATTAACAATTCATAAGCACTATGGATTTCCTTAATCTCGCCCCACTCCTGGACTGGATCGCCCTGCACCCGCACTGGGCCGGGGCGGCGGTCTTCCTGATCTCGCTGGCCGAGTCCCTGGCCTTCGTTGGC
This sequence comes from Gammaproteobacteria bacterium, assembly GCA_016195665.1. Classification (NCBI taxonomy): domain Bacteria; kingdom Pseudomonadati; phylum Pseudomonadota; class Gammaproteobacteria; species Gammaproteobacteria bacterium. The sequence goes on from JACPZD010000013.1 coordinate 17,054, forward strand.
CTCTTTATTCCAGGCACTATCGTGATGTTTGGCGTGGGCGCGTTGATCGCCGCCGGAGCGTTGGAGCTTTGGACGACGCTGGGGCTCGCCGCGGCAGGGGCCGTGGTGGGTGACGGGATCAGCTATTGGCTCGGTCATCACTATCATGAACAGTTGCGGATGATGTGGCCGTTCAGCCGCTATCCGAAGATGCTGACCCGCGGCGAAACCTTTTTTCATAGGCATGGCGGGAAGAGCGTGCTGCTCGGCCGCTTCGTGGGGCCGGTGCGCCCCGTGATTCCGGTGGTGGCCGGCATGCTGGGAATGCCTCCGGCACGCTTCTTCGTGGTCAATGTCCTTTCGGCGTTGGCCTGGGCGCCGGGCTATATATTACCCGGCGTGATCTTCGGCGCCTCGCTCAGTCTCGCCTCGGCGGTGGCCACGCGCTTGGCGGTGCTGGTCGTGATCGTGCTGCTGCTGCTGTGGTTTACCGTGTGGCTGGTACGGCGGATGGTGAGTTTGCTGCAGCCACGCGCCGAGGTGATGGCGATACGGTTGATGGCCTGGAGCCGCTCGCACCCCGTGTTAGGCGGAATCACCGCTGTACTGGTGGACCCGCAGCGGCCGGAGGCGCGCGGCATGCTGATATGGGCAGCGCTGCTGATTCTGTTGGTAACGGGTATCCTCGCTCTGCTTGAGACGCAATGGATGGGCGCGCCGCTGGCGCATGCGGATACCGCCGTGTTCTACATCATGCAGGGACTGCGTACACCGTGGGCCGATGAGGTGATGGTGTTGCTCGGTGAGCTGGGGAGCGGCCGTGCGCTAGGGGCTGTCGTGGTGTTCGTATTAGTCGGCTTGGTTGCGCAGCGTCACTGGCACGCCGCCGCGCATTGGCTCGCCGCCGGGGCGTTCGGGGCGGTGTTGATTACGGTGCTCGAACTCGCTCTGCAAGTGCCGCGTGGCAACGGCTTCTCCGTGGCAGCAACGGCGACTCCATTCTCGCATGCCCACATGAGCGTGGTCGTGTACGGGTTCCTGGCGGTGCTGCTTGCGCGCGAGTTGCCGCGACCGCGGCGCTGGATCCCTTACACCCTGGCCAGCGTGATGGTGATTGCGGTGGCGCTGTCGCGTCTTTATCTCGGTACGCAGGGATTAACAGAATTGTTGGCTGGTGTGGTCGTGGCGTTCATCTGGTCGGCGTTGCTGGGGGTAAGTTACCGGCGTCACCCAGGCGCTCCGATACGCACATCGGCGATCATCACCGCCGCGGCCGGGGCATTGTTTATCAGCGCCGGCTGGTACATCACTCAACAGTATGAGCACGACCTGCAGAACTATGCTCCGCGGCACCCGGTCCGCGCGCTCAGCACACAGGCTTGGTGGGAGCGCGACTGGCAAGAGCTGCCCGCCTATCGTATAGATTTAAGAGGTGAACCGAGCCAGCCCCTGACCTTGCAATGGGCGGGATCGTTGACCGACTTGCAGGCTCGCCTGGAGACACAAGGGTGGAGCGTGCCTCCCGCATCCGGCCCCGCGACATTTTTGCTGTGGTTGTCGCCCAGCCCCGAACTCGCGCAACTCCCGGTGTTGCCGAAGGTGCATGATGGGCGTCATGAGTCCTTGCTGATGATTAAACCTGCACAGGAGGCGAACAGGCGGTTGGTGTTACGGTTGTGGAATGCCGATACGGTATTGCGAGAAGGCGGCGCGGGGATATGGGTAGGCAATGTGACGCGCGAGCATCTCAGCTCGCCGCTCCCCTTATTCACCGTCGCTCGCGCCGAGCCGGAGATTAATGGCTTGCTTGATGAGTTACAGGGTGCGCTCGGCGATCTCTCTTGGCAGAAGGTGCAGCGCACGCCGCTGAGTACGATTTCTGCGCGCGGGTGGAATGGCGAGGTACTGTTGGTACGGTCTCAACAGCCAGAGGTCCTGCGAGCGAGTAAGAAAAAGTAAGGGTAAGGTACTGATGGGCGGTGCTAACAATTATGCGCGGCGGTTCAGCCCGACAAAACCGTCGCCACGAAGGACGCCGAGGGAAATAAACTGTTTTGATCTTATTCCTCTGCGTTCTCTGTGGTGCGATTGCCGGCACTGCCCAAAATCGTCGCGATGAGATCCAAGCGTTGCAGCTCATCGTCTAGCTCCAACAACATTGGCTTCTCCGGTAAATCAACGGGCAACAGTTCCGTGAGGCGATAACTCAGCCAATTCGCCTGTGTGGCTTTTTGCATCGTGGCGGAAGAACTGTAGCCCGTCCGCTCGTTCGATTCCTTGAATAGGGCGACCAGCATTTGCAACCGCGACGGTACTGGCTGCTCGGGTGCATCGGCCAGCAGTTCCACATCGCCTGTCAAAAGCCGATTCGGCATCAAGGCCCGGGAGCGGATACGAAATCGCCGCTCGCCCCGGCAGGTAATGCCCAGCAAGCCGTCCTCACACTGAGTCCAGTCGGTAATTTTCGCCAGCGTCCCGACCTCATAGATGTCGGCCGCCTGGCCTACCTCCGCGCCGGAACGGATCAGGCACACGCCAAATCCGCTGTCCTGTTTCAGGCAGGCGCTCACCATGTCCAAATAGCGGGCTTCAAAGATGCGCAGCGTCAAGACGCCGCCGGGAAACAACACGGTGTTCAGGGGAAATAACGGAAGCGCGATTTCACTCACCCGAGTCGGGAGGAGATTCACCCCAGCGTGGTGTCAGGGTGTGCGCAATCTCCAGATGATCGAGGATACGGGCGACCACGAAATCCACCAGGTCTTCGATGCGCTGCGGGTTATGATAAAAGCCGGGGTTGGCGGGCAGAATCAACGCGCCCGCACGCGCGAGGCGCAGCATGTTTTCGAGGTGAATCACCGAATAGGGCGTCTCGCGCGGCACCAGAATCAGTTTGCGTCGCTCCTTGAGCATCACGTCGGCAGCGCGGTCTATGAGATTGTTGCTGATGCCATTGGCAATCGCGGCCAGGGTGCCCGCGGTACACGGGCAGACCACCATCGCCGCCGGGGCGTTCGAGCCGCTCGCCACCGGCGCCATCCAGTCCTCCTTGCCGAACACCTGCAATTGCCCCGGTTGCGCCGCATAACGCGCGCTGAGCAGCGCGGCCATTTCAGTGGGTTTGCTAGGAAGTTTGAGACCGGTCTCCATGGCGATGACCATCTGCCCCGGCGCGGAGACCATAAGGTACACTTGCTTGCCCGCCCCAAGCAGGCACTCGAGCAGACGCAAACCATACACTGCGCCGGAGGCGCCGGTGATGGCAAGGCTGATGGCTGCGGCAGTCATATCAGAAACTCTTCAATCTGGTACTCAAGATGCCAGCATACGGAATGACCAAACGGCAATTAAGACCGCTGTTGCTAACCAAATAGAAACGATCACTACAGCAGCAACGTAGTTTACGGGCTTGCCTTGTGTCATCACAATATGCGCTTGTGCTCTGCACTCGGCTAAAACATCGGGAGGAACTAATCTTATTGCTGCCATAATACCCAGAGGCACTAACACCAGATCATCAAGGTATCCAAGTATAGGAATGAAATCTGGAATGAGATCGATGGGGCTGAGCGCATAGGCCACAACGAATGCGACCATAAGTTTTGCATACCACGGCGTTCTAGGATCTTTGGCAGCGAGATAAAGGACATAAATCTCTTGCTTAAGCCGTTTAGTCTGCTGCTTTAGCTTTTCAAGAACACGCATTTAACTCTCTGAAGTAAATCCTGCATGAAATATGTGAATGGCGGCCTTATGCGATTTAGCCGGCAGCGGCTAGGGCACTCATCAATTTTTCATGTAGGCCGTTAAAGCCGCCGTTGCTCATGATGACGACATGGTCGCCCGCGCGCGCGGAGCTGGCAAGATAATTCGCGATGGCGGGTGTGGAGTCGAATACCTGCGCTTTGGAACCTAGGGCGGCTGCGACGGAGCCCAAATCCCAGCCGAGATTCTTGGGCTGATAGAGCACCACGCTGTCGGCGAGACCGAGAGCGGGCGCGAGGGTGTGCCGGTGCACACCCATACGCATGGTGTTGGAGCGCGGTTCGAGTACGGCGATGATGCGCGCCTCGCCTACGCGGCGGCGCAGGCCCTCTAAGGTCGTGGCAATCGCCGTGGGGTGGTGGGCGAAGTCGTCGTACAGAGTGATGCCTTTCACAACGGCCCGCACCTCCATGCGGCGCTTTACGTTCTTAAATTCCCCCAGCGCCGCGATGGCCTGTGTGGGAGGAACGCCCACGTGCCGGGCGGCGGCGATTGCGGCGAGGGCATTATACTGGTTGTGTTCGCCGAGCAATTCCCACGTTACTTTCCCTAGAACCTTGCCCTGCCAGGCGGTCTCAAAACCGCCATCCGCGGCTTGTGGCCCGCAGCTCCAGCCCTGTTCACTGGCAAAGGGCTCGACCGGCGTCCAGCAGCCGCGCGCCAGTACCCGCTTGATGGCCTCGTCCCGGTCATTGGCGACGATCAAGCCGGTACCCGGAATAGTCCGCACGAAATGGTGAAATTGCTATTCAATGGCTGCAAGATCGGAGAAGATGTCGGCATGATCGAACTCAAGATTGTTCAGAATGGCGGTGCGTGGGCGATAATGGACAAATTTCGAGCGCTTGTCGAAGAAGGCGGTGTCGTATTCATCGGCCTCGACCACAAAGAACGGCGTCCGGCCCAGCCGAGACGAGACGTCGAAGTTGTTGGGCACCCCGCCAGTCAAAAACCCGGGATTCAGCCCCGCATACTCCAATATCCACGCCAGCATCGCCGAGGTGGTGGTCTTGCCGTGGGTGCCCGCGACGGCCAGCACCCAACGGTCACTTAACACGTGCTCCGCCAGCCATTGTGCGCCCGAAGTGTAGGGCAAGCCCTGATCGAGCACGTATTCGACCGCAGGATTGCCGCGCGATAAGGCATTGCCAATTACCACGCAATCCGGGTGCGGCTGAAGATGCGCGGGTTCGTAACCCTGCATGAGGGTGATGCCCATGTCCGCAAGCTGCGTGCTCATGGGCGGATAGATGCCGGTGTCCGAGCCGCTGACCTCATGGCCCAGCTCCTGGGCCAGCCGCGCGATGCCGCCCATGAAGGTGCCGCAGATGCCCAGGATGTGCAGGCGCATAGCTACAGGCCCGAAGGGGCCAACAGCGACGCCAGCGCGAGCGAGGCCAGCAGATAGCCCATGCTGGCGAGGATACCCATCGGCAGAGACACATTCAGCGCGTGACGCAAGATGTGGCCTATCACCGTCAAGCTCCAAACCGTGATCAGCAACAGCAGCAACGGCGGGGCGTTTTGGATGAGCACGAGCGGCAGGGCGAACAGTCCGATCACCACCCCCGTTCCCGCGAGGGCGGAGAGGGTTTGCGTCAGACGCTGGGGAAGACGGCGCACCATCAGCAGGGTATAAGTAAGCGCCGCGAGGGTCAAGGTATCCGCGAGTCCGTATACTACGGCGCTCCCGAACGACTGTGTCGTGACGCTGAGCACGATGCTCGTGGCGGTGTAGGCGAGCAACGATAACGTGAGCGCGGATTGAGTAGCGGGGAGGTCTTGCGGGCCGGCGCGCAGCAAACAGATGTCCATATACAGCTTAAATATGTTCAGCAAGCGCATGACCTTCTGGCGGGTGCGTCCGTGACTCTCGGGGCATAACAGCTTATTCTATACCATGGCGGCGCAATTGCACGCCCCGGAACCCCTACTTATCACGCAATAATTTCATGCAAGAATTTTACGTTAACACACCGCAACAACTGATTACGTTGTGTCAGGCGTTGCAGGATAGCCGCTGGCTTGCAATAGACACGGAGTTTATGCGCGAGAAGACCTATTACGCGCAACTGTGTCTGTTGCAGGTGGCGAGCGAGGACATTATCGCCTGCGTGGACCCGCTCGCTTTGGCTGATATGAACCCGCTGCTGGAGCTGATTCATGATCCCGTGATCGTCAAGGTCATGCACTCGGCGCGGCAGGATTTGGAGATTTTCTACGATCTGCGCGGCGAATTGCCGCGGCCCGTGTTCGATACGCAGATCGCCGCGACCCTGTTGGGTCACGGCGATCAGGTCGGATACGGGGCGCTGGTGCGTGCGATGTGCGGCGTGCAACTCGACAAGGCGCACACCCGCACCGATTGGTGCCGGCGGCCGCTCGACCCCGAGCAGGTGCACTACGCCGCCGATGACGTGCGCTATTTGGGTCACATCTATCATGCCCAGCACGATGAACTGTCCCGCATGGGGCGGCTGGACTGGCTGAGCGAGGACTTTGCCGGACTCACCGACAGCCGCCGTTACGCCGGTTCCCCGGAATTGGCCTGGCGTAAAGTTCATCATGCGCATCTCTTGAAAGGCGTCCAGATGGCGATCTTGCAGGCCTTGACCGCCTGGCGTGAGGAACGCGCCAAGGCGGCCAATAAACCGCGTAAGTGGTTGCTTGCCGATGAAGTCCTGTTTGAATTGGCGCGCCAGATGCCGAAGGATGACGCGGGGCTCGCCAAGATACGCGGACTGGAGGCGGGCGCCGCTAAGCGCCATGGGGCCGACCTTCTGGAGTTGATCGCGCGCGCGGCGCAGTTACCCAAAGAGCAATGGCCGGAACCCCAGGTACCGCCGCGGCTGGACAGCAGTCAAGCGGCCCTGGCCGATGTGCTGATGGCGGTAGTGCGTCTGCGCGGCGAGGAGAGCAGGGTAAGTTCCACCAGCCTTGCGACACGCAAGGATCTCGAACACATTGTGTTGGGGCGGCGCGACGTCGCACCGTTGCACGGCTGGCGTCGCGCGCTGGTCGGCGATGATCTGCTGGGCATCGTGGAGGGACGGCTCAGTTTACAGGTGAGCGGTAGCGGGCTGAAGGTTGGGTAGGGCCGAATTCATTCGGCCAGCGCACCAGTGGTTGACGCTGCATGAATGCCGTTCTATATTGGTACCTATATTCACCGAATGACATTGCAGATGTCGGACATGAAAAGCAACGCAAAGATCAGCATGGCGGAATCGGAACTCAAAAAACTGGAGACGCGCATAGACGAGATGCTTCGCGCCTGTGCGCGGCTCAGTGAGGAGAATGCATCGCTGCGCAAGCAGCAGCGTACGCTGATGGCCGAGCGGGCCAAGCTGCTGGAGAAGACGACGCTGAGCCAGACGCGCGTCGAGACCATGATCCAACGGCTCAAGCTGCTGGAGCAGCGGGCATGAGCCGCGACGCCGCGCCGGTCACGGTGTATATTCTGGAAAAGGAATACCATGTGGTGTGTGCCGAGAACGAGAAGGAGGCGTTGCTCGATTCGGCCCACTACTTGCATAGCAAGATGAAAGAGATCCGCGACAGTGGTAAAGTAATAGGAACGGAGCGCATCGCGGTGATGGCGGCCTTGAACATGGCGCATGAATTGCTGCAGCAGCGTGGGCGCAAAGAGGATTATTCTCAGGTCTTCGGGAATAAGATCCGCGCCTTGCAGGACAAGATTGAGGTTGCGCTGCATAAGAGTAAGCAGATGGAGTTTTGAACGGCTGTTGGGCGCGTTGCCCCGGCCGTTGACAGTTTGGGCGTCCCCTGCGGTGTTTGTTAGTAGATTGGGTATTTTCTTGAGCCTAATTCAATGCCCCGGGGCCCTACATTAACGATGTTGTTGTGCATGTCCGCGCGACGGAAAGCCTGATACATCGCATAGGGTCCCACCTGAACCGTTGGTTCAAGGACGAAAATCTACGACGGCACATGCGGAGGGCGCCCCCTACCTTTTCTATGGGGCGCCTCTAAAAATAGTGGAAAGACGCATTTTTAGAGGCGCCCTATGAATGATCGCAACCGCTTACGTGCCCGGATGCGCGCGCAACGCCGTGCGTTGCCACTCCGGGACCGCGCCGCAGCCGCTCTCGCCGTTGCCCGGCGGCTGACGAGGTTACGGGTATTTCGCACCGGCCGCCGTATCGCGTGTTACTGGCCGTATCAGGGCGAGCTGGATCTTCACCCCTTTATGCAGCGCATCTGGGAGCTGCGCAAGCAGTGTTATTTACCCCTTGTATCCAGCCGCTATCCCCGAACTCTGCGCTTCGCCCGTCACGAACCCGATGCGGTGCTGCGCCTGAATCACTTGGGTATAGCCGAGCCCCGTGCGCCGGGTAATAAGCGTGTCGCTGCGGCGGCGCTTGACCTCATCATCGTTCCGCTGGTTGCGTTCGATGCGGCGGGGAATCGTCTTGGCTGGGGCGCAGGGCACTATGACCGGACGCTCGCCTTTCTTAACCGCCGCCGTCATTGGCGCCGGCCGCGGTTAATTGGCGTGGGTTATGATTTCCAGCGGGTGGATAACATTGAGTCCGCGCCGTGGGATGTGCCCTTGGATGCTGTGGTGACGGAACGGGCCGTGTATGGCAGAAATGTGAGGCGTTAGAAAAAGGTGAGGCGTGAGGAGTAATGCGTGAGGCGTAAAAAAGCGCCACGCTGCAAAGCAGCGTAACTCACCCCTCACGCCTTACGCCTTACGAGCCAGTGAGGCATAATAGGGCGATGCAGCAAACAGAATTCACCAACCGCCGCAAACGCCTGATGCAGATGATGGGCGCCGGCGCGATCGCCATCTTGCCCGCTGCGCCGGTGCGCCTGCGTAACCGTGATGCGGAGTATCCGTACCGCGCGGACAGCGATTTCTACTATCTGACCGGATTCCCGGAGCCCGAAGCGGTGGCGGTGTTCATCCCCGGCCGCAAGCAGGGTGAGTACATCCTGTTTTGCCGCGAGCGCGATCTGCAACAGGAGACATGGCACGGCCGGCGCGCGGGAACTGAAGGCGCGACCGCGCTACATGGCGCCGATGACGCCTTCCCCATCAGCGATATCAATGAAATCCTCCCGGGCCTGCTGGAAAAATGCGAGCGGGTGTACTACACCATGGGCCTCTATCCCGACTTCGATCAACGTGTCATGGAGTGGGTAAATCAGATCCGCAACAAGTCACGCGCGGGCACCCACGCGCCCCATGAATTTGTGGCGCTCGATCATGTGTTACATGAGATGCGGTTGTTCAAGAGCCGCGCCGAGATCGAGGCCATGCGCCGCGCGGCGCAGATCTCCTCCGCCGGTCACCGGCGCGCCATGCAGGCCTGCCGGCCGGGCATGATGGAGTATCAGATCGAGGCCGAATTGCGTTATGAGTTTACCCGCTCCGGTAGCGCCGCCCCGGCCTATAATCCCATCGTGGGCGGCGGCGCCAATGCGTGCATCCTGCACTACACCGGGAACAATGAACCGCTTAACGACGGCGATCTGCTGCTGGTGGATGCCGGCGCCGAGTTCGATTGCTATGCCGGGGACATCACCCGCACCTATCCGGTCAATGGCCGGTTCACCCCTGCGCAACGCGCGCTGTATGAGGTGGTGCTTGCCGCCCAACTCGCGGCGCTGGACAAGGTGCGGCCCGGTAATCACTGGAATGATCCGCACGCGGCGGCGGTGCGTGTGTTGACGCAAGGCCTGATTAAGCTGGGCCTGCTCAAGGGCCGGTTGAACACGCTTATAAAAGATGAAGCCTACCGGCGTTTTTACATGCACCGCACCGGTCATTGGCTGGGGATGGACGTGCATGATGTCGGCGACTACAAGATCGGGGACGAGTGGCGTGTGCTGGAACCCGGCATGGCGCTGACCGTAGAGCCCGGCCTGTACATCCCGGCAGGGAGCAAGGGCGTTGCGAAAAAGTGGTGGAACATCGGTATCCGCATCGAAGACGATGTGCGGGTCACTCGCAGCGGCCATGAAGTGCTTAGTGCCGGTGCTCCCAAGACCGTCGCGGAGATCGAAAGCTGGATGGCTAAAGGCCGGGTATAGTAGCAAAACGTGGACACCGACTACGATATCCTGATTGTCGGCGCCGGCATGGTGGGCGCGAGCCTGGCCTGTGCGCTGCGCGGTCAGCCGCTCCGTATCGGCGTCATCGAGGCCGTCCCGTTCCGCTCCGGCCGCCAACCCAGTTATGACGATCGCACTATCGCCTTGTCTTATGGCTCGCGCCGCATCTTCGCGGGCATGGATTTGTGGGGGCGTATCGTGGAGCACGTCACCCCGATCAAGCAAATACACGTCTCCGAACAGGGCAGGCCCGGTTTTTTGCGCATGGACAGCGTTGAGCAAGGCGTGGAGGCGCTGGGTTACGTTATCGAGAACCGGCGCATGGGTCAGCTATTTTCCGAGACCTTAAATTCAGCAAATAATATTCAACTTATCTGCCCGGCGCGCGTGAGCGGGTTAAACATCGAAACAGAACACGTAACGGTAACGGCAGAGCATGAGCATGGCGGAGTAGTGCGTTTGACCGCGCGACTGCTGGTGGTGGCGGATGGGCGCAACTCCGCCGCGCGTGAATTGCTCGGCATATCCAGCAGCGAACACGACTACCTGCAGACTGCGATCATCACCAACATTACTCCGGAACGACACCACGCCAATACGGCCTATGAACGATTTACCCCGCGCGGCCCCCTCGCGTTGTTGCCGATGAGTGAAGAACGCTGCGCCGTGGTGTGGTCGCTCAACAATGAACACCTCGATGCGGTGATGGCCCTCGATGATGCTGCCTTTCCCGATCTGCTGCAAGCCCACTTCGGCGAACGCCTGGGACGTTTGCAAAAGGCGGGGGAACGTCATGCCTATCCGCTGGTCCTCTCACGGGCGCAGGAACTGGTGCGGCCGCGTGTCGCTCTGTTAGGCAACGCCGCCTGTACTCATCACCCGATTGCGGCACAGAGTTTCAACCTGGGGTTGCGCGATGTGGCGGCGTTTGCGGAGATACTGATGAGTGCAAGGCGTGCAGGTAGAGATCCGGGTGACTATCAAGTTCTGCAGGATTACGCGCGCTCGCGGCGCGCAGACCATCTCGCCGTCACCGCGCTCACCGATACGCCCGTTCGCCTTTTCTCAAAGAGCTTTGCACCGCTTTCGATGGCGCGCAGCGCGGGCATGGTGCTGGCCGGCCTGTTTCCGCCGCTCAAGCAGGCGCTGATGCGCCGCAGCATGGGCATCGCCGGTTGGCAATCGCGTCTGGCGCGGGGCTTGGTCTTGTGATGCGTCTGGCTACCCCCCGATGATAGACAGCCCTCGGATTGAGCTCGTCAAAAACAGCTTTGACGTGGACGATATCGTGTTTCACGGCCTCATGGCGCTAGGCGTATTGAAGGAACTGGGTATCAAATCGAGTGGTCCGCAGCACAAACGCTGGTTCAAGTTCATGCAGCGCACCGGGCGGTTCAGCGAAGCCCCGGATTATCCCGCCTGGACTAAAGACGAATTTCTGGAATATACCGCGATCGTTTTGGCAATGAGCGACCCTGATGTACAGGGAAGAGCGGCAGCGAAGGGTTCTACTAATGTCGCGGGAGGCGGGATGCCGGGAGCGACCGCCCACCCTCTGTTCCCCTATGCGCGCGACGGGGTGGCGGCCATCACTGAATTTACATTAGAACACTTGCGCGATTACGAGCATCTCATCAACGTCGGCGCCAGCATCAACCGTCCGCCTTACGAAATAATAAGGATATAAAGAATATGTCCGGTAATAGCTTTGGAAAACTGTTCGTGGTAACTACTTTTGGTGAAAGCCACGGGCCCGCGCTCGGCTGCATCGTAGATGGCTGTCCTCCCGGTATGGAATTATCCGAAGCCGATATTCAGCCCGACCTGGACAGGCGCAAGCCGGGTCAGTCACGCCATGTGAGTCAACGGCGCGAGGAAGATCAGGTGCAAATCATGTCGGGCGTATTCGAAGGCAAGACCACCGGCACGCCGATTGGTCTGCTGATACATAACACCGACCAGCGCCCCAAGGATTACTCCAACATCGGCCAGACCTTCCGCCCCGGCCATGCGGATTACACCTACACGCAAAAATACGGCTTTCGTGATTATCGTGGCGGCGGACGCTCTTCCGCGCGGGAGACCGCGATGCGCGTCGCCGCGGGCGCGATCGCCAAAAAATATCTGCATGAGCGTTACGGCGTTGTGATACGCGGCTACCTCGCGCAATTGGGGCCGGTCAAAATCGAAAGCTTCGACTGGAATGAAGTCGGAAATAATCCATTCTTTTGTCCTGATAAAAGCAAAGTCGCCGCGATGGAGGAATTCATGGATCGCCTGCGCAAAGAAGGCGACTCCATAGGCGCACGTATCAACGTGGTGGCGAGCCACATGCCGGCAGGCTTGGGCGAACCGGTATTCGACAAGCTCGATGCCGACATTGCGCACGCCATGATGGGCATCAACGCCGTAAAAGGCGTCGAGATCGGCGCGGGTTTTGCCAGCATCGAACAAAAAGGCGCCGAGCACCGTGATGAGATCACGCCCAAGGGATTCTTAAGTAACAACGCGGGCGGCATCCTGGGCGGCATTTCATCGGGGCAGGATATTTTGGTGAGCATCGCACTCAAGCCCACCTCCAGCCTGCGCCTGCCTGCGCGCAGCATCAATTTACAAGGTGAGCCGATGGAGATGGTCACCCACGGCCGCCACGACCCCTGCGTCGGCATACGCGCCACGCCCATCGCCGAGGCCATGCTGGCGCTGGTGCTGATGGATCACGCCTTGCGCCATCGCGCGCAGAATATGGATGTGACGCGGACTACGCCCATAATACCAGGGTCTGGTTGACCGTCGTGCCGCGTTGCGCTAATATAGACCGAATTATGGTTAACCTGAAAGGAGCCCATCCATGATTACCCTGCCGCTGTCCGAGGTCAAGATGAAGCTGAGCGCGCTGGTGGAAAAAATAGGGGGCAGCGACGAAGAGGTGGTCATCACCAAGAACGGCCGGCCTGCCGCGGTGCTGGTGAGCCCGGAAGAGTTCGACAGCTGGAAAGAAACGGTTGCCGTGCGCGGTGACGAAGCCTTGCGGCGCGAAATCAGGGCCGGGCTGGCTGCGCTAAAGGGGAAAAAGGCGAAGCTCTATACCCTGGAGCAGCTATTCAAGTAACTGTCTAGCCGTTTGCCCATCCTACCGGATCACGGATGAATCAGCGCTCTTACCGCCTCAAGCTTCCTGACGAGGTGGCAGGATTGATCCGTAGCCTGCATCCGCATTTAGAGAAAAAACTCAGGGCTTCCTTACAGGCCATACTGTCCGACCTCTCTTCCGGCAAGGCATTGAAAGAAGAGCTTAGCGGATTATGGAGCTTCAGGGTCAGCCGCTTCCGAATTATTTACCGGATGCGCGGCGCGCAACAGATCGAGATCATCGCCGTCGGCCCGCGCGAGCGTATCTATGAAGAAACCTTCAAGCTGATACGAAAAGAACAGCGCAGGTAAGACAACATGATGAATTTACACTTCCGCCCATACAAGAATGAGCGGTTCCCATTCTTGCCGTTTGCAACTCGCCACTTGTAACCGTCCCTATGCCCTACTGGCGCCTCTCCGGTTTTTATCTGTTTTATTTCGCCGTGTTGGGCGCGCTGGTGCCGTATTGGGGACTTTACCTTAAGTCCGTCGGCTACAGTGCGGTGGATATCGGGCACCTGATGTCGCTGCTGATGATCTCGCGCATCGTCGCGCCCAACATCTGGGCGTGGATTGCCGATCACCGCGAGAGCCGCATGCGCATGGTGCGGCTCACCACCTTACTTACCATTGTTTTTTTCGCCGGTGTATTCTTTGGCGCGAGCTTCTGGTGGCTCGGCTTGGTGATGCTGGTGTTCAGCTTTTTCTGGAACGCCTCGCTGCCGCTGCTTGAAGTTACCACCATGCGTCACTTGGGTGAGCGCGCCGGCGCTTATGGGCGCGTGCGTTTGTGGGGCTCCATCGGTTTTATCTTGAGCGTGTCGGCGCTAGGGCCGGTGATAGACGCCTACGGGCCGTGGTGGGTGCTGCCGAGTTTGCTGGTATTCATGTCCGGCATTTGGGTGTTCAGTCTGGTCTTACCGGAATCGGAAGTAGGCGGGCGTGCGGAGCACCCCTCGCCGTTCCTGAAAACAATTCTGCGCCCGGAAGTTGCGCTTTTTTTGCTCGCCTGTTTTCTGATGCAGGCGAGCCACGGCCCCTATTACACCTTTTATTCCATTTATCTGGTAGACCACGGCTACAGCAAAACGGTGATAGGCGCGCTGTGGGCGTTCGCCGTGTTGTGCGAGATCGGCGTCTTCCTGTTGATGCAGCGGCTGATGACGCGCGTGTCACTGCGCAAAGTCTTGATGGCAAGCTTCGCACTCGCCACCGTGCGCTGGTTATTGATCGGGCATTTCCCCGACAGCCTGCTGATGCTCGTCATTGCACAGACACTGCACGCGGCGACCTTCGGCACCTTTCATGCCGCCGGTATGCAGGTGGTGTACCGCTTCTTCACCGGGCGCCACCAGTTCCGCGGCCAGGCCATCTACAGCAGTCTGAGCTTCGGCGGCGGCGGCGCGGCGGGGAGCCTGTATAGCGGCTATCTGTGGGAGTCCGCCGGGCCTACGTTCACCTTTTCCGTCGCCGCTCTCCTCAGTCTGGGCTCGTTTCTGATTGCATGGCGCCTGTTGCGCGAGCACGTTTAAAGCCTGCTGTTTCGCGCCAAGCGTAATCGGCGTAAAATACCGACTTCTCTTGAAATTCTCCTGACTGAACGTCATTAAAGCAACATGGCCGGCAAAACTCTCTACGACAAACTCTGGGACGCCCACGTGGTGCACGCCGAGCCCGACGGCACGACGCTGCTCTACATAGATCGTCACCTGGTGCACGAAGTTACCTCGCCGCAGGCGTTTGAAGGCCTGCGCCTCGCTGGGCGAAAACCATGGCGCACGGAAAGCATCCTTGCCGTGCCCGATCACAATGTGCCGACCACGGGGCTGGAGCATGGTGTGACCGATCCCGTTTCGCGCATACAGATCGAAACGCTGGATGAAAACTGCTCGGAGTTTGGCATCACCGAATTCAAGATGAGCGACGTGCGCCAGGGCATCGTGCACGTGATCGGTCCGGAACAGGGCGCGACACTCCCCGGTATGACGGTGGTGTGCGGCGACTCGCACACCTCCACGCACGGCGCCTTCGCCGCGCTTGCGCAAGGCATCGGTACCTCTGAGGTCGAGCATGTGCTCGCCACGCAGTGCCTGTTGCAGAAAAAGGCGAAAAACATGCGCATCAGCGTGGATGGCGTGCTCGCACCGGGCATCACCGCCAAGGACATCGTGCTCGCCATCATCGGAAAGATCGGCACCGCGGGTGGCGCCGGTTACGCCATCGAATACACAGGCCCCGCGATCCGCGCGCTCTCCATGGCCGGGCGCATGACGGTGTGCAACATGAGCATCGAGGCGGGTGCGCGCTGCGGCATGGTGGCGGTGGACGACACCACCATTGCCTATCTGAAAGATCGTCCCTATGCGCCGAAAGGAAAATTGTGGGAGCAGGCCGTCGTGGCGTGGCGCGAGTTAAAGAGCGATAACGATGCGGTGTTTGACAAAGAGGTGCGGCTCAACGCCGCCGAGATCAAGCCACAAGTCACGTGGGGTACGTCGCCGGAGATGGTGACGACCGTAGACGGCCGCGTGCCCGATCCCGCGCAGGAAAAAGACAGCGTGAAGCGCGGCGGCATGGAGCGCGCGCTGAGTTACATGGACTTGAAACCAGGCACCGCCATCACCGATATCGCGCTCGACAAAATCTTCATCGGCTCCTGTACCAACGCGCGCATCGAAGACTTGCGCGCAGCGGCGGCCGTGGTGCGCGGTAAGAAAGTGGCTAGGAGCATCAAGCTCGCCATGGTGGTGCCGGGCTCCGGCCTGGTGAAGCAGCAGGCGGAGAAGGAAGGTCTCGACAAAATTTTTGTCTCCGCCGGTTTTGAATGGCGTGCTCCAGGTTGCTCGATGTGTCTCGCCATGAATGCGGATCGGCTGGAGCCGGGCGAGCGTTGCGCCTCGACTTCGAACCGCAACTTTGAAGGCCGCCAGGGTCAGGGAGGCCGCACGCACCTGGTCAGCCCCGCCATGGCCGCCGCCGCAGCGATTGCCGGACATTTTGTGGATGTGAGACTACAGTAGCGACTAATGCGAAAATTTGAGAAATTGACCGGCCTCGTCGCGCCGCTGGATCGCGCCAACGTTGACACCGACGCCATCATCCCCAAACAGTTCCTGAAATCGATCAAGCGCACGGGGTTCGGGCCGAATCTGTTTGACGAGTGGCGTTATCTCGATCACGGCGAGCCGGGCGGGGACAACGGCAAGCGCCCGCTTAACTCCGACTTCGTGCTCAATCAGCCGCGCTATCAGGGCGCGAGCATCTTGCTCGCGCGCGACAATTTCGGCTGCGGCTCGTCGCGCGAGCACGCGCCCTGGGCCTTGGAGGATTATGGCTTTCGCGCACTGATTGCGCCGAGCTATGCCGACATCTTTTATAACAACTGTTTCAAAAACGGCCTGTTGCCTATTGTGCTCGATAGTAAAACTGTTGACCGTTTATTCGAGGAAGTGGAAACCGCGCCGGGTTATCAACTTACCATTGACCTGCCTGCGCAGCGCATCACTACACCCAAAGGCGAAACTATTTCTTTTGAAGTGGATGCCTTTCGCAAGCACTGTTTGATGAACGGCCTGGATGACATCGGCCTTACCTTGAAACACATGGACGAAATCAAAGCCTACGAAGCGCGGAGACGTGCGGAAATTCCCTGGTTATTTAGCTAAAAAATGGCAAAAAAAATTGCAGTTTTGCCCGGCGACGGTATTGGTGTAGAAATCATTGCCGAGGCGGTGAAGCTTTTGGAATGTCTGCGCCGCGACTTTGGTCTCCGGATTGAAATGGAACAGGCGCTGGTGGGCGGCGCAGCGATAGACGTCAGCGGTTATCCGCTGCCGGAGAAAACGCTCGCGCTCGCCAAGCAGGCCGATGCGGTGTTGCTCGGCGCGGTGGGCGGGCCGAAGTGGGAGACGCTCGATATTTCCGTGCGGCCGGAAAAGGGTCTGCTTGGATTACGCAAGGAATTAAATCTGTTCGCCAATTTACGCCCGGCCATTTTGTACCCGCAGCTTGCCTCCGCCTCCACACTCAAGCCCGAAGTTGTCGCGGGGCTCGACATCATGATAGTCCGCGAATTGACCGGCGACATTTACTTCGGCCAACCGCGCGGCGTACGCAATTTGCCGAGTGGCGAGCGCGAAGGTTTCAACACGATGGTGTACAGAGAATCGGAGATCGAGCGCATCGGACGTGTCGCATTTGATATTGCGCGCAAGCGTAACAAAAAGCTCTGCTCGGTGGACAAGGCGAACGTGTTGGAATGCACGGAACTGTGGCGCGAGGTCATGACGCGCCTCGCCAGGGATTATCCTGACGTTACGCTTACCCACATGTACGTGGACAACGCCGCGATGCAACTGGTGCGCGCGCCCAGGCAATTCGACGTGATGGTGACCGGTAATATGTTCGGAGATATTTTGTCCGACGAGGCTTCGATGCTCACCGGCTCCATCGGTATGCTGCCCTCGGCTTCGCTCGACGCCAACGGCAAGGGCATGTACGAGCCGATACACGGTTCGGCGCCGGACATCGCGGGCAAGAACATCGCCAATCCCCTCGCCACGCTGCTGTCAGTGGCGATGATGTTGCGTTACACTTTGCATGAGACCGAGCTGGCCGCGCGCGTGGAACGGGCGGTGAGCCGCGTGCTGGATGAAGGCTGTCGTACCGCCGATATTTACACCGACGGTATGCGTAAGGTGGGTACGAAGGAAATGGGCGATGCGGTGATTGCCGCATTGCATTAAATTTTATTTTTCAGGATAGCTGAACATGAGTAAGTTATTTGACGTCGCCGTGGTCGGCGCCACCGGCGCGGTGGGCGAGACCATGATTGAGATACTGGAAGAGCGCGATTTTCCGGTGCGCAATCTTTACCCCTTGGCGAGCAGCCGCTCGGCGGGCACGCTGGTGCAGTTCAAGGGCAAGCATTACAAGGTCGAAGACCTCGCCAGCTTTGATTTTTCCAAGGTGCAGATCGGGCTGTTTTCGGCCGGCGCCGAGGTGTCGGCCATCTATGCGCCCAAGGCCGCTGCGGCGGGTTGCGTCGTGATTGATAACACCTCGCAGTTCCGTTACGACAATGACATTCCGCTCGTGGTGCCGGAGGTGAATCCACACGCGATCGCGCAGTACAAAAAACGCGGTATCATCGCCAATCCGAACTGTTCGACTATTCAAATGCTGGTGGCGCTGAAACCCATTCACGATAAGGTCGGCATTGAGCGTATCAACGTGTGTACTTATCAATCGGTTTCCGGCACCGGCAAGGAAGCGATTGAAGAGTTGGCCGTACAGAGCGCAGCGTTGTTAAGCGGTAAAGAGTCGGCGCCGCATGTCTATCCCAAGCAGATCGCCTTCAACGTGCTGCCGCAGATTGACGTGTTTCAGGACAACGGCTATACCAAGGAAGAAATGAAGATGGTGTGGGAGACACACAAGATCATGGAAGACGAGGGCATACTCGTCAATCCCACCGCGGTGCGCGTGCCGGTGTTTTATAGCCACTCCGAGGCGGTGCACATCGAGACCAAAAAGAAGATCAGCGCCAAACAGGCGCGCGATCTGTTGGAGCATGCCCCCGGCGTGGTGGTCTACGACGAACACAAACCGGGCGGCTACCCCACCGCGGTGACCGAGTCGGCAGGGCATGACCCCGTGTTTGTCGGACGCATCCGCGAGGATATCTCTCATCCGCGCGGATTGGACCTCTGGGTGGTGTCGGACAACGTGCGCAAGGGGGCGGCCCTGAACAGTATCCAAATCGCCGAAATTCTGGTAAAAGACTATTTATAGACTATATACTTAGCCGATATAAATAAAGGTGATTCGAGATATCATTGCCTATCTTACTTGTCCCAGAAGCAGGATACCCAGCGACTATGGCTGGCAAGGGGTGTACACATGATCCGTAGAATGTTTGTGATGACGCTGCTGGCGATGCCCATGAGTGTTTTGGCTCTGGGGCTGGGGGATATCAATGTGCGCTCCGGGCTGAATCAGCCCTTAGAGGCCGAGATCCCACTGCTGTCGGTGGCTAGCGACGAGATTGATACCCTGAATGTAGGGCTCGCTTCGCCCGAGGCGTTTGAGCAGGCCGGGGTGGAGCGCCCCTTCCACCTCACGCAGTTGCGCTTTAAGGTCGAGCAAAAGGGCGGTAAGCCTTATATACACGCATACAGTCAGGAGCCCATCAAGGAACCTTATCTACAGTATCTGCTTGAGGTGAATTGGCGGGGCGGACGCCTGGTGAAAGAGTTCACCGTCCTGCTGGATCCTCCCACGCTGGCCGAGATTGCTCCGCCTCCCATCCGGGCGCCCAAGGCGGCAGTGGCGACTCCCGCGCCAGTCACGCCGGCTGAACCGGCGCCGAGCCCAGTGCAGGAAGCGCCCATCGAGATAAGCCCTCCGGCTGCGGTAGCTCCAGAATCAACTATCCCGCCTGTGAGCGGGTCGCGAGCGAGCGAACCGCGCGAGGACTACACCGTCAAGCCGGGTGAAACGCTGTGGTCCATCGCCCAAAGGCTGAAACCGGATGATACGGTCAGCGCCCAGCAGATCATGCTGGCCATCTTAAAGCAAAATCCTGACGCCTTTTTGAATAAGAACGTCAACACCCTCAAGGCCCACGCCGTACTGACTATCCCGGATTTCGACGCGATCATCGCCCTGACCAAGGATGAGGCGAAGGGCATCGTCAAGGAACATAACGCGGGTTGGAGGAGCTCGAATCAAAAGCCCGCCGCGGCTGAGGCTAAACCCGCCGAGCCGCAGATTGAATCTGCGCCGCAGCAAGAGTCGGGGGCCAAATTAAAGCTGGTCGCGCCGGCGGAGGAGGTCAAGCCAGCCCCGCCGGCCGCGGTTGCGGGGACGCCTGCAAACGGTTCTCCCAGCCCGCCCGCTGCGACGTCTACGCAGCCGCCCGCTACAGCAACCACGGCAAGCCCATCCGCCACTGTCTCCACTCCGCCTCCGTCCGCAGCAACGCCTAATGCGGCCTCTACGACCGATACCACCGCCATGCAGGCCGCTGAGTTGGACAGGGTACACAAAGAGCTTACGCTCGCGAACGAAGCGGTGGAGGCCAGGCGCCAGGAGAATGACGAGTTGCGCTCACGGCTCGCGGCGCTTGAAGAACAGACCGCCTCTACTCAGCGGCTGATTAAACTCAAGGACGAGGAACTCGCCACCCTGCAGGCCAAGATGAAGGAGATCGAGCAGGGCCGGCAATCCTCGGCAACGAAGACCGCCGCAAATGCGGGTTCCGGAGCGGAAAAGCCGCAGCTCGCCGCGGATGCCGCCGGCGAGTCCAGCCTGGAGGCGATGTGGTCGGCCCTGATCGGCAATCCCCTGGGTCAAGGCATGGTGGCGGCGGTGGGTTTGTTGCTCGTGAGCATGCTCTGGCTCATCAAACGGCGTCACGAAGCGAATACCTTCGTAGCCGAGGAGAGGGTCGAGCCCAGGGTCGCGGCTCAGACCTTTACTACTGAGGCGCCGGCCTTGGCTGTCATAGCGCCTGCTCCAGAGGTGACTGATCCGCTTGACGAGGCCGAAGCGTATATCCACCATCAGCGTTATGCTGAAGCGGAGACCGTGCTGAGGCAAGCCATCGCCAACGAACCGGAGCGCAATGAACTCCGTCTCAAATTGCTCGAAGTGTATTCCCGCACTAAAGATGTCGAGGCATTTACCTCGCAGGCGCGAGATCTGCACGACCACTTACGCGGCCATGACGGGCCTTTGTGGGACAAGGTCTTGGCCATGGGCAAGGAACTCGATCCCAACGAGCCCTTGTTCGGCGGTCAGACCCCGGTGGTAACCAGTATGGCGGGCGCTACCGGCTTTGCCGCCAATGAAACGCTGGAGGTCCCGCCGTCTCCCCCTCCTGCCGTGGAGACCGGCGGCTCCTGGCTCGACCGCGAACATACCGGCCACGTCATCGAGTTCGATCAGACCTCCCTAACCCCGCCCGCGGTGGAGCAGGCCGCCTCGGCCGCCAGCCAGCCCGAACCGAACCTTCTGGAGGGTTCGCCGGCGCAAACCGAAGCCAGTCCACTCCAGCCTTTTGAACCGCAACCCAGCTCAGAACAGACCCCGACGTGGTCTTTCGATACCGCTCAGGACAAGGGCCGGGACTATCCGCTCGATCTCGATCTGGAGAAGGAGGCCGAGAGATTGGCCGATGCCGGCGCCGAGTCGGCCCCGCTTCCAGACGTAGACAGGCCTTCTTATCTCGAATCCGATGATCTCACGGCGGAGGACGAGGTGGCGACCAAGCTCGATCTCGCGCGTGCCTATATGGATATGGGCGATCCCGACGGCGCGCAAGGCATCCTGGATGAGGTCATGAAAGAGGGTAACGAGCCTCAACGTCGAGAGGCCGAGGAATTGCTCCGCAAGATCGGCTAGCCGGCCATGCATCCGGTAATACGCCTCATTGGGTTCATGGTGTTAGGGGCTGGGCTGATGGCAGGCGGAGTGAAAGAAATAGCGGTGCTTGCGTTGCTGGTGGCGGCGCTCTATCTCGGTAGCCGCACTTCACCCGCCGGCGCCTGGCCACTGCTGCGGCGCGCACGCTGGCTGTTCCTTTCCTTGTTGATCCTCTACTTTTGGTTTTCCCCCGGACGAGCGGTGTTACCGTATTACGGCATGCCCACCGTAGAAGGCGTCGAGGACGGCGCACTCCGCATCGCCGCGTTAATCCTGCTCGTCTTCGCGGTGCATCTGCTGTTGCAGACCACAGGGCGCGCGCAATGGGTGGCGGCGCTATGCTGGTTAGCCAAGCCCCTCAATATCTTCAGCGGCGCCGGCGACCGCTTCGCGGTACGTGCGGTGCTGACGTTGGAGACCGTCACTCACGCCCGGCGTATATTTATCCAAGAACGCTTAAAAGAAGAAAGGTCTTCGCGCTGGCGGCGCATCACGGATACCGCCGGAACGCTTTTCCAAACGGCCGTCGCCCGGGCCGAGTCCATGACGGCGCAGGTCATTGTGCTGCCGGAGAGTTATCACCCGCCACTGTATCAATGGCTCTACCCCCTCGCGCTGGCTTTCGTGATTTGGAGGATGGGGTAGAAGACCCTTCGCCCTCGAGCCGCTATGCAGCAATGGGATGAATTCATGCTAGGGCGCGATGCGGATCCGATAGAGGTCAGCACCAGCGCAGACCAGCGCAACGCTGCACTTTCCTCAATCAATCAGAGCAAGCGTGCTCTTACTATCTACAGCCGCGATCTCGACCACGCCGTGTATGACAACCCCGAATTGGTTGAAGCAGTCCGGCAGTTGGCCATCCGCAGCCGGGTTTCGGAGATCAAGATCCTGGTGCAGAATTCGGAGCGCATCGTGCAACAAGGGCATCGTCTCATCGAACTCAGCCGCCGCCTGGAGAGTCTAATCAAGATTCGTAAAGTTACTGAAGAATACCACCACTACAACGGCTCTTTTCTAGTGGTGGACCGGCGTGGGGTAATACATAACAAGACCGGCGAGAGTTACCGCGCGATTGTGAATTTCAATGCGCCGTCAGAGGCCGCCCTGCTGCTGAATTTTTTTGATGAGGTCTGGGAGCGCAGCGAGCCGGATCCGGAACTGCGCGCGTTGGGCGTATGACTTCTAATGTTGAACCGCCAAGACGCCAAGAACGCCAAGATTTTTACTTACAATTCAAGCTTTTTTTGGTGACCTTGGCGTCTTGGCGGTTGGCGATATATCTTCCAGAGCTTCCTTATGAGAATCGCCCTCGGAGTGGAATACGACGGTACGGATTTCTGCGGCTGGCAGGTGCAAGAGGGTGTCCGCACTGTGCAGGCGTGTATAGAGCAGGCTCTTGCCAAGGTCGCCGATCATCCTGTGCGCGTGATCTGCGCGGGACGCACCGACACGGGTGTGCATGCGCTGGGCCAGGTAATCCATTTTGATAGCGAGGCCGTGCGCAACGAACGCGGATGGGTGTTCGGCGCGAATACCCATCTCCCCAAGGATTGCAGCGTGATCTGGGCACGTGTAGTGAGCGATGATTTTCATGCGCGTTATTCGGCGGTCTCCCGTTACTACCGTTACGTGATTTTCAACAGGACGGTGCGCTCCGGCGTCTTTGCAAATAGGGTGAGCTGGTGTTATCGGCCGCTCGACGAAGGCCGCATGAGTGAGGCCGCGCGCTATTTGATCGGCGAACATGATTTTTCCTCCTATCGCGCAGTGGCCTGTCAGGCGAAACATGCGGTGCGCACGGTTCACCGGCTGGACGTTGCCCGCCACGGGGAGAGGGTCGTCATTGACATTGTCGCCAATGCCTTCCTGCATCACATGGTGCGCAACATCGCCGGTGTGCTGATGACGATAGGGAGCGGTGAGCGCGAACCGGTTTGGGCAAAAGAGGTGCTGGAGGCGCGTGATCGCACGCTGGGCGGCGTCACCGCGCCGCCCCAGGGGTTGACCCTGATGGCTGTTGAATACCCTGAAACCTTTGCCCTGCCCGCGCCCGGCGCAGAACCGTTTTTTTGAGTTAGAATAATCTATAATAGTGGCGTTTTCTTCCCCTTTCTCTTGTATCTTGCACTTTTCTCTGCCTTATTATGCGTACACGGGTTAAAATCTGTGGCATTACCCGACCTCAAGATGCCCTTGAGGCCGCGAGGCTGGGCGCCGATGCGATCGGCTTGGTGTTTTATCCGTCCAGCCCGCGCGCGGTAACCGTGGAGCAGGCGCGGGCCATCGTCGCCGCGATGCCGCCTTTTGTCACGGTGGTGGGCCTGTTCGTGGACGCCAAGCCCGCAGAAATTTCCGCAGTCCTGGATGCAGTGCGTCTCGATACGCTGCAATTTCACGGTAATGAAAAGGCGGCCGAATGCGGTCGCTATGGCAGGCCTTATATTAAGGCCCTGAGGATGCGCCAAGGGGTGGATGTAGCCGCTTACGCGCGCGACCATGCCGGCAGTGCCGCGCTGTTATTGGATGCTCATGTCGAAGGGGTCCCAGGCGGTACGGGCCTGACATTTGACTGGTCGCTGACGCCGGCCGGTTTGGATAAACCGCTGATCCTGGCCGGCGGGCTCAACCCCGAAAATGTGGCGGATGCGATACGCAGGGTGTGGCCCTACGCCGTGGATGTGAGCGGCGGCGTGGAATCTGAAAAGGGCATTAAGGATCATCGAAAGATGGCGAAATTTATCAACGAGGTCAACCATGTCAGCATCTCCTAAATCCATGCAAAGCGCGCCTTTCGGATCATTACCGGACGCCAACGGGCATTTCGGCCCCTACGGCGGACGCTTTGTGGCCGAGACGCTGATGCAGCCGCTCGAAGAGTTGCGACTAGCCTATGAACGTTACAAAAACGACCCTGATTTCATCGCAGAATTTGAAAATGATTTAAAAAACTACGTAGGCCGGCCTTCGCCGCTGTATTTCGCCGAACGTTGGAGCCGGCAACTGGGCGGAGCGCGCATTTATCTCAAGCGCGAGGATTTGAATCACACCGGCGCGCACAAGATCAACAACACCATCGGCCAGGCGCTGCTCGCCAAGCGCATGGGGAAGACGCGCATCATCGCCGAGACCGGGGCGGGGCAGCATGGCGTCGCCACCGCCACGGTGGCCGCGCGGCTGGGTTTGGAGTGCGTGGTGTACATGGGCAGCGAAGATATCAAACGCCAGGCGATCAACGTCTTTCGCATGAAGCTGCTGGGCGCCACCGTGGCGCCGGTCGAATCGGGTTCTAAAACCCTGAAAGACGCACTCAACGAGGCGATGCGCGATTGGGTGACCAACGTGGACAACACCTTTTACATCATCGGCACCGTGGCCGGGCCGCATCCCTATCCGATGCTGGTGCGTGATTTCCAGTCCGTGATCGGCCGCGAGGCGCGCGCGCAGATTCTGGAACAGGAAGGCAGGCTGCCTGATGCGCTGGTCGCCTGCGTGGGCGGCGGTTCCAACGCCATCGGATTGTTCTATTCATTTTTGGAAGATGTGAACGTCAAACTCTACGGCGTCGAGGCAGCGGGCGAGGGTCTCGAAACGGGTCATCATGCGGCGACGCTGTGCAAGGGCCGCCCCGGCGTGCTGCACGGCAATCGTACTTATCTTATCGAAGACGACGACGGCCAGATCATCGAGACGCATTCGATTTCCGCCGGTCTCGATTATCCCGGCGTCGGCCCGGAGCATGCGTGGCTGAAGGACAGCGGACGCGCGAACTATGTCGCCATCACCGACGACGAGGCGCTCCAGGCATTCCATGATCTGACCAGAATAGAAGGCATCATGCCCGCGCTGGAATCGTCCCATGCGCTCGCCTATGCCGCCAAGCTCGCGCCCACCATGAAAAATGACCAGATTATCATCGTCAATCTGTCCGGCCGCGGCGATAAAGACATCCACACCGTGGCGGCGCGCGAGGGCATTAAGGTATGAACAGCGCCCCGCGCGAGAAAGTCAGGGTCCAGCCTGAACAAGCGGGCAATCGCATCACGCACTGCTTTGACCGGTTGCGCGCGCAAGGGCGCAAGGCGCTGATCCCGTTTATCACCGCCGGCGATCCGAGTCCGGAAGTGACCGTGCCGTTGCTGCGCGCGATGGTAAGCGCGGGTGCGGACATCATCGAATTGGGTGTGCCGTTTTCCGATCCGATGGCCGACGGCCCGGTGATTCAGCGCGCCAGCGAACGTGCGCTTAAACATCACATGAGCCTGCGCCACACGCTCGATTTGGTGCGTGAATTTCGTATCAACGATAACGTCACCCCCATCGTACTCATGGGCTATCTCAATCCCATTGAGGTCATGGGTTACGATACCTTCGCGCATGCCGCGCGAGAAGCCGGCGTGGATGGCGCGCTTACCGTAGACATGCCGCCCGAAGAGGCGCAGGATTTGATCCACGCGCTGCGCGCGCAGGGTATCGCGCCCATCTTCCTGCTTGCACCCACCAGCACGCCGGAGCGCATTGTAAAGATCAGTGCGCTGGCGCAGGGCTATCTCTATTACGTTTCGTTAAAAGGCGTGACCGGCGCGGCGACGCTCGATGTCGAGGACGTCGGGCGCAAGCTTATAGATATCCGGGCGATCACCTCGTTGCCGCTCGGCGTAGGCTTCGGCATCAAGGACGCCGCCTCCGCCGCGAGCATCGCCGAACTCGCCGACGCCGTCATTGTGGGCAGCGCGCTGGTCCAGAAAATCGAGGCGCTCATCGCACAACCCGGCCAGATCCTCTCCGAAATACCCGCGCTGTTGAAAGAGATGCGCGCGGCGATGGACAAGGCGACTTCCGACGCACAAGGAAGAGCGCTAGCGAAGGATCCTGCTAGTGTCGTGGGAGGCAGGATGCCGGGAGCGACCGGCGCCGCCACGCCATGAGCTGGTTTGAAAAATTACTGCCCAGCAGCATCCGCACCCAGGGCAACGGCGTCAAGAAGGCCGTCCCGGAGGGGCTGTGGACCAAGTGCGCGGGCTGTAGTGCGGTGCTGTACCGCGCGGAGCTGGAGCGCAATCTCGACGTATGTCCGAAATGCGGTCATCACATGCGCATCGGCGCGCGGCTCCGTTTGGACAGTTTCCTCGATCCGGAACCGCGCACCGAGCTTGCCGCCGACCTGGCGCCGCTAGATCCCCTTAAATTCCGCGACAGCAAGCGTTACAAGGATCGTCTCCTCCAGGCGCAGCGCGCTACGCAGGAAAAGGACGCCCTGGTGGTGATGCGCGGACAACTCAAGGACATGCCTTTGGTGGCCTGCGCCTTTGAGTTTCGTTTCATGGGCGGCTCGATGGGCTCGGTGGTCGGCGAGCGCTTTGTGCGCGGCGTAAACGTCTGCGTGGAGGAGAAGGTGCCGCTGGTGTGCTTCGCGGCAAGCGGCGGCGCGCGCATGCAGGAAGGGCTGCTTTCGCTGATGCAGATGGCGAAGACGAGCGCGGCGCTGGCGCAGATGAGCCGGCGCGGCATCCCCTTCATCTCGGTGCTCACCGATCCCACCATGGGCGGCGTGTCGGCGAGTCTCGCCATGCTGGGTGATATCAACATCGCCGAGCCCAAGGCCCTGATTGGTTTCGCCGGCCCACGGGTGATCGAACAGACCGTGCGTCAGACGCTCCCCGAGGGATTTCAGCGCAGCGAATTTTTACTCGAGCACGGGGTGGTGGACATGATCGTTGACCGGCGTGAGATGCGCGACCGGATTGCGAAATTGCTTGCCTTGCTTACGCATCAAAACTAGGTAAAAGATACAAGGTACAAGATACAAGCAATTAAGGGCTGCTCTTTTTTTCTTGTGTCTTGTATCTTTTCCCTGTCCCCTGTATTTATGCGCTTTACTACACTCGCCGACTGGTTGTCCTGGCAAGAGACCTTACACCCCAAAAAGATAGATCCGGGCCTGGAGCGCTCGGGCGAGGTGTTGCGCCGTATGGGCCTGAAGCCTCAGGCGTATACGGTCATCACCGTCGGCGGCACCAACGGCAAGGGTTCCAGTGTGGCGATGCTGGAGGCCGTCTTGTTGGCGGCGGGTTACCGGGTGGGCGCTTACAGCTCGCCGCATTTGCTGCGTTACAATGAACGCATTCGTGTTAACGGCATAGAGGCCACCGATGACGAACTGTGCGCCGCCTTTGCCCGAATAGACGAGGCGCGCGGCGGGATCTCGCTCAGTTATTTTGAATTCGGTACGCTGGCTGCTTTTGACATTTTTCACCGGGCGGAACTCGATGTGGCCATACTGGAGGTGGGAATGGGCGGCCGGCTCGACGTGGTCAATCTGTTCGATGCCGACGCCGCGTTGGTGACCACCATCGGATTGGATCACATGGAGTGGCTGGGCCCGGACCGCGAGAGCATCGCCGCTGAGAAGGCCCGAATCTTTCGCCCAGGACGTCCGGCTATCTATGGTGAAGCCGATCCGCCGCAGAGTCTTGTTGCTCATGCCAAAGAGATTGCCGCGCCGCTCTATTGTTTCAAGCGCGACTTTGATTATAAAACTCAGGGTCAAGACTGGTCGTGGTGGGGGCCGGGCCGTGTCATCGAAGCGCTGCCGATACCGGGATTGCAAGGTGGTTTTCAACTCCAAAATGCCGCAGCCGTGCTGATGACCCTGGAGACACTTGCGACGCACAGGGACGTGCTAGTGTCGCGGGAGGCAGGACACCGGGAGCGACCAGCGCAGTTGTCTGTGTCCGGGCACGACATTAAGCAAGGGCTCAGCACAGTGAACTTGCCGGGGCGTTTCCAGGTCTCAACGGGCACAGACATGGTCACGCGCATCTTCGACGTGGCGCACAATCCTCACGCCGCCGCCGCGCTCGCCCGGACCTTGCGCGAGCAGCCGTGCGCGGGCCGCACCCTGGCGGTGTTCAGTATGCTGGCCGATAAAGATATCGCAAGCGTGGTGCGGGAGATGCGCGATGTGGTGGATGCCTGGTATGCAGCGAGCCTCTCCGTGGAGCGCGGGAGCTCGGCTGAGCGGGTGGCGCAACACGTGCGGGATGTCATCCCCGAGGCCGAGGTATACAGCAGCCATGAGACGGTGGAACAGGCCTATCACGCCGCGTTGCTTGCGGCGGGGGCGCAAGACCGGATAGTGGTGTTTGGTTCGTTTTATACTGTCGCCGAGGCGCTGCGTCAGGACTATAATAAGTAACGGCTTGCAGACCATGAGATCAAGATATGGAAGGGAATAAATTGAAGCAGCGCCTGGTGGGCGCGACGGTGCTGGTCGTTCTGGCGATAATCCTTATTCCCATGTTGTTGACGGGGGGGAAGGAAGACGATAGCAGCGTTGCCACTATACCGCCCAAACTGGATACCGGCTTCAGCTCCAGGATCACACCGTTGGAACCCGCCCCTGCTCCACCGAAACCTGCCGTCATTGATAGCACGCCGTTGCCCGTGCCTGCTCCGTCTGCGGACAACTCTGCAGCGCCCGCCAGTGTGTCCCCGCAGATGAGTGAGAAGGCGCCGGGGGCCATCGCTACAGCGCCATCGGCAGATAAAACGGACACCCAGTCGGCCGCTAAATCCGACGACGTACAGGGACGTACTAGTGTCGCGGGAGGCAGGATGCCGGGAGCGACGTCACCCAAGCCGGATACCCTGCCCCAATCCGATAAACCGGTGACCGATAAGCCGGTAGCCGACAAGTCACCCACAGATAAACCCAAGGCCGGTAAACCGGCTCCCAGCAAGCCGCTCGCTTCTGCGGCGCCAGCGGCAACCGCACCCTCCAATGAACGCATGAATATCACCGCCTGGATTATCCAGCTGGGCAGTTTCAGCAGCGAGCAGAACGCCCTGGCGCTGCGCGATCAATTGCGCGCCAAGGGCTATACGGCCTTCGTCGAGAAGATCAAGAGCGGCGACAGCCAGTTGTTCCGGGTGCGCGTGGGCCCCGAGCTGGAGCGCGCCCGCGCCGATGCCCTACGCGACAAGTTGGAAAAGGAAACCAAACAAAAGGGTATCGTTGAGCGCTATCCCTCCCCATGATCCTGCGGCCGAAGGCCGCACTGCTTTCCTGCGCGGTTTTTGTTTGACCGTTGCAGTGTTATAATCACAGTTTGATTTGATGCGCCGGCAAAGGCCGCCATGACCTGGGTTGATTATGCCATTATCGGGATTATTGCCCTCTCCGCGCTGATCGGCCTGCTACGCGGCTTTGTGCGAGAGGCCCTGTCGCTCACCGCATGGGTGGTCGCCATTTGGGTCGCCGTGGAATTTAGCGGCCGGCTCGCGCCGGTGTTGACGCAATACATTCCGGTGCCTTCGCTACGCTTGATTGCCGCCTTTGCGGCCCTGTTTCTAGGCATCTTGATCCTGATCGGGATCATCAATTTTCTCATCGTGCGGCTGCTGGCCAAGACCGGCCTGGGCGGCACCGACCAAATGCTCGGAGTCGTATTCGGCATCGCTCGCGGTGTCGTCGTAATCGCCATCCTGGTGTTATTGGCCGGCGCCACGCCGTTTCCCAAGGACCCGTGGTGGCGTCAGTCTATGCTGATCTTTTACTTCGAGGATTTGGCCATGGTAGCGCGCAACCTGTTGCCCGCCGACATTGCCAGTCATTTTGCCTACCAGGACTCATGAAGGGTTTACCAGTACGATCGAGGGCGCGTTGATGAATGTATATTTTGATGATTTGACGAGGTGGTGGTAGATGTGCGGGATCATCGGAATCGTCGCCAAGTCCGCGGTTAACCAGGCGCTGTATGATGGCCTCACCGTACTCCAGCATCGCGGTCAGGATGCGGCCGGGATTGTGACCTGTGACGGCGACCGGCTGTTTATGCGCAAGGACAACGGCATGGTGCGCGACGTGTTCCATACCCGTCACATGCGCGACCTGCACGGCAGCATGGGTATCGGTCACGCGCGCTACCCCACCGCAGGCTGCTCTACCTCGGCCGAGGCGCAGCCGTTTTACGTGAACTCGCCCTACGGGATATGTCTCGCGCACAACGGCAACCTCACCAACGCCGATGAGTTAAAAAAAGAAATCTTCCGCGACGAGCAGCGCCACATCAACACCGACTCCGACTCCGAGGTGCTGCTCAACGTGTTCGCACATGAACTGCAACACCCCGGTAAGTTGCGCATAGATGAAAACGACATCTTCCACGCGGTGACGCGCGTGCATGAGCGCTGCCGAGGCGGCTACGCGGCGATCGTCATGATCAACGGCTACGGCATCGTCGGTTTCCGCGATCCTTACGGTATCCGTCCCATCCTGTTCGGAAAGCGCGAAACGGAACAGGGAACGGAGTACATGATCGCCTCTGAGAGCGTAGCCATGAACGTGCTCGACTTTGAAGTGGTGCGCGACATTGCGCCCGGCGAGGCAGTGTTCATCTCGGTGGATGGTAAGCTCTCCACCCGCCAGTGCGCGCAGCATCCCATATCCTCGCCCTGTATTTTTGAATATGTGTATCTGGCGCGCCCGGACTCGGTGATAGACGGCATCTCGGTGTATCAGGCGCGCATTCGCATGGGCGAAAAGCTGGCGCACAAGATCGAACGCATCTGGCCGAATCATGACATAGACGTGGTAATCCCCATCCCCGACACCAGCCGCACCGCCGCGTTGCAGCTCTGCCAGGTATTGAATCTTCCCTACCGCGAAGGCTTCGTAAAGAACCGCTACATCGGCCGCACCTTCATCATGCCAGGACAGAGCCAGCGCAAAAAATCCGTGCGCCAGAAATTGAACGCCATCGGCTCGGAATTCAAAAACAAAAACGTGCTGCTGGTGGACGATTCCATTGTGCGCGGCACCACCTCCCAGCAGATCATCCAGATGGCGCGTGAATCCGGCGCGCGCAAGGTGTATTTCGCCTCCGCCGCGCCACCCGTGCGTTATCCCAACGTGTACGGCATAGATATGCCCTCGGTCAACGAACTCATCGCGCACGGACGTAACGAAGAAGAAATCGCACACGCCATAGGCGCGGACAAGCTGGTTTATCAGGACCTCCCGGACCTTATCGAGGCCGTCCGTGAAGGCAATCCGAAGATCGGCGGGTTTGATACCTCCTGTTTCAGCGGCGAATACATTACCGGCAGCGTGAGCCAGGATTATCTCGACTATCTGGAGAAAATCCGCTGCGACATGGCCAAGCCACAACACTCCAACAGCAATGCGGCATTGGATTTGTACAACACTTCTTAAGGAGTGGAGAAACAAAAAAACTTGGTATAAAATCGCCATCCCCTTACTACAGACTTGCGTGTTGTACCCGCTGCCATGCCCTTAGACGACAATGACAATTACGGCTTCGACACACGCGCGGTACGCGCCGGACAGGTACGCACCCAGGAAGGTGAACAGTCCGAGCCGATCTTCCCCACCGTAAGTTTTGTCGCCGACAGCGCCGCGCAAGCCGCCGCCCGTTTTTCAGGCGCCGAGCCCGGCAACATCTATTCGCGCTTCACTAACCCCACGGTGCGCACCTTCGAACAGCGCCTCGCGAGTTTAGAAGGCGGTGAACGCTGTGTCGCCACCGGTTCCGGCATGGCCGCGATACTCACCGCGTGTATGGGCTTACTAAAGAACGGCGACCACATCGTCGCCTCGCGCAGCCTGTTTGGGCCGACCGTGATTTTATTCAACACCATCCTCGCGCGCTTTGGCGTGCAGACCACGTTTGTATCGCTCACGGATAATACCGCTTGGGAACAGGCGATAAAGCCCAACACGCGCCTGTTGTTTCTGGAAACGCCGTCCAACCCGCTCAGTGAAATCGCCGACATCAAGGCGCTCGCTGACATCGCACACCGTCACAGATGCCTCTTGGTGGTGGACAATTGCTTTCTCACCCCCGCGCTGCAGCGGCCGCTTGAGCTGGGGGCCGATATCGTGGTGCATTCGGCGAGTAAATATATAGACGGACAGGGGCGCGCCGTAGGCGGCGCGGTGGTCGGCAGTCAGCAGTTGGTGGGTGGCGACATCTACAGTTTCTTGCGCACCGCCGGGCCCAGCATGAGCCCGTTCAACGCCTGGATTTATCTCAAGGGCCTGGAAACCTTGCGTCTGCGCATGGAGGCGCACAGCAAGAATGCACTGCAACTCGCACAATGGCTGGAACAGCAGCCCGCGGTCGCATGCGTCTATTATCCCGGCCTCAAGTCCCATCCCCAGCACGCGCTGGCGGCGCGTCAACAGTCCGGCTTCGGCGGCGTGCTGGCGTTTGAGGTCAAGGGTGGACGCGAGGCCGCATGGAAGGTGATAGACGCCACGCGCCTCCTCTCCATCACCGCCACCTTCGGCGACACCAAGAGCACCATCACCCACCCCGCCACCACCACCCACTGGCGGCTTACCCCCGAAGCGCGCGCAGCATCGGGCATCACCGACGGCCTGATACGCACCGGCGTGGGGCTGGAAGATATCGAGGACTTAAAGAACGACCTCGCGCGTGGATTAGGCAGTTAGTTGCTTATATTTAGATGGAGCTGGCGAGCGGAATTGCACCCAATTCGCTGATTACAAATTTATTAAAAAGACTTTTATAAACAATAAGATAGTGTGATACTTGGGAAATACCATGACGTAAAATGCTCAAGCTGCCCCCCATATTTGCCGTTATTATATGTAATTGTATATAATGCATCTTGATATTCACCAAAACGCCGCCCAGGACCTGCGTGACTTACGGGTGGTCAATCCGGGGGCTGCCGCTGCGGTGACGGTTGCTCTGGAGCAGATTCAAGTAGACCCCAAGGCAATTGATAAGCTTACGACTTTCGGTAATAACACTGTTGGTGCAGCACGTCTCAATATCAAGCGATGGGAGAGCGTCCGTGGCCAAGGTAACTTATGGCGCTTTAGAGTATTGGACACCCCCGCAACGGTCTACCGCATCGTTTATGGATACCACTGGCAAACACGACAGATTTGCGTCTTGGCCGTAGCGCATAAGGAGAAATTCGATTATGACGACCTCAACAGCGACCTCGCCCGCAGAATTCTTGCCGATTGGCGCACCCTCTAGTCCCTCGGCTTCCGCTGCGCCAGTGCTGTATAGGGAGTTTAGCACCTCTAGACCACTACCATTGCCACACACCATTAGTCTCGATTCACTGGTTAGCGAGTTTGAGTCAGACTCCGAAATGGCTAAGCATATGGTGAAGGCTCGGCGTGATATTGCTGCTACGTTATACGCGGACGAGCCCGAGACACTTAGCGCCTTGCGTCTAGCGGCTGGGCTATCACAAGCTCAACTGGCGGCTCGTGCTGACACGACTCAACCCTACATTGCTCGGATTGAACGTGGGCAGACAGACCCTGGCACTGACATTATTGCGCGCATCGCGCAAGCCTTAGGGGCGGACGAAGCGCACACCTTCCGTGCGATTCGAAACCAACTTGCCTCTCGTGGGCAACAGGCATGAGCATGAATGAATCGCGCGTTGTCATCGCGCAGTTCTGCGACGACATCAGGCACGAAGTCGGAAACAAGTACTCGTTGATGGGCTGTTACGGCGGAGAGATGATTATCGACAAGCTTCCAGCACTGTTACCAAAACTATGCGTACAGGTTCGGGTGTTCACGCCAATTGACCAGCCGTTCACAAAGTTACTAATACGTGCCGTACTGAACGGTGAGTCCATCGCGGAAGTTGATGTTCCTGCACAGAAGATGGCGCAATCATACCAAGATCAAGTAGCGCTCTCTGATGCAGAGCAGCATGTAGTGGTGGCGATCATAGCAATTTCGCCCCTGCCCGTTTCTGAACCGTGCCAACTAAAAATAGAAGCAGAAACTGAAGATGATGTGCTCCGTGGAAACTCTTTAAGTATCAGGGAGCGCACAGCGAACGACCCTTCATTTTAGGTTGGCTGAATTCTACATCAAAGTGCATCACTTGGGGACGGGTAAATTCAAGTTGCAAGATATAACCCTGAGGGCTGGTCAGTTTGTTCACAGCGGAGCAAAGCGCTCCAGGGTTATCGCTAGAGCATTTTTGATTTAAGTATTTACATTTATGTGTTATAGTGTCCCTGTCATAGGGGAGGGGCGACTATGTATGCGTATTCAAGAGACTTGCGTGACCGTGTGTTAGGTGCGCTGGAGCGCGGGGAACGTCCGACCG
>JACPZD010000014.1 GCA_016195665.1 Gammaproteobacteria bacterium
ACGGGCGCTTCTTCATCGGACATCCTCCTGACTGGCATTATGTGCCTATCTGGGTGTCCGTGAAACTGGGGATATCTCAACTTGACCCCTTTGTCTCATTTGTCTTAATACGATAGTCATACAATGAACTTGACCCCTTTGTCTTTCCTTACAATGAACTTGACCCCTTTGTCTTTTAATACGATAGTCATACAATGAACTTGACCCCTTTGTCTTTGACCCCTTTGTCTTTGTCCTGCTGATCATGGGCCGTTATTCCCTCTCAAAATGTTTTTGAACTATTAATTAGTAGAGATTTTCTCTGCGAAGAGGGAAGTAGGAGCCAGAATTATCGTTAGACTTTTATCGGCTGTTGCGTTATCTCAGTGTCGAAGAAATTTTGAATATCCTCCAAACTGCGCGTGCGCGGCATGGGTGGAAGACTATCGAAAAACATTTTTCCGTAGGATTTTTCCAGGAGGCGTGGGTCGCACAGCATCAGTACGCCGCGATCAGTGCTGTCTCGGATCAGACGGCCTACGCCCTGCTTGAGGGTGAGCACCGCTTGCGGTAATTGATAATCCAAAAAGGGATTGCCGCCTTGTTCGCGTATCGCCTCTAGGCGTGCTTGTAACACGGGATCGCCCGGTGAGGCGAACGGTAGTTTGTCTATGATGACGCAGGACAAGGCCTCGCCGCGCACGTCCACGCCTTCCCAGAAGCTGCTGGCGCCGAGCAGTACCGCGTTGCCCAGGGCGCGGAAGCGGTTTAACAATTCGGCGCGCGGCGCGCTACCTTGGACGAGGAGCGGATAGGGGATACGATTTTCCAATAACTCGACTGCTGTTCGTAACGCGCGGTGACTGGTGAAGAGCAAAAAGGCACGCCCGCCGCTGGCCTTAAGCACGGGCAGGGCCGCTTCGATCACAGCTTCCGTGTAGCGGCGATCGGCAGGGTTGGGCATCGCAGCGGGAAGATAAAGCAGGGCTTGTTGGGCGAAGTCGAAGGGGCTGTCCCAGCGCTCCATCATAGCGTCTTCCAGGCCCATACGTTGCGTAAAATGTTCGAAGCGGTTGCCCACCGTGAGCGTGGCGGAGGTGAATATCCAGGCGCATTTCTGCTTTATTAGATGTGTGCGGAAGATTTCAGCGCTGTCGAGCGGCGTGCTATGGATGGCGAAGGAACGCGGAAAGGTCTCAAACCAGTGCACGTGTTGATCAGTGTGGGATTCGGTAGCCTGATCGAAATGCTCCAAGAGTTGCACGGCGCGCCGCCAGCAGTTTTCCAATCCCTTGCCGCGCGGGGCGGCGGCTTCGAGCAACTGACTCAGCATCTGCAGGTGCTCGCGTAAAGTATCCAGGGTCTGTGTGACGTGGGCTTGAGCCTTGATCTCCTGCCATGCGCTGCGTTGTTCTTCGATCCCTAATGCCAGGCGCAGATCACGTACCGCCTTCTCGAGATGTTCGGATACACTTGCCAATTCCGGCATGTCACCCGCTTCTTTGGTGTGCTCGGCGACGGCATCGCGGGCCAGTTCTAAAAGTTGACGGCTGCTCAACGTGACGCCGAAAAAGTGCGTAGCGGTGTCGGGTAGTTGATGCGCCTCGTCTAGGATCACCGCTTGCGCGCCGGGGAGCAGCTCACCAAAGCCCTCTTCGCGTAGGACGAGATCGGCGAAAAACAGATGATGATTGATGACGACGATGTCCTCTTCGAGGGCCGAGCGGCGTGCCTTGAGCACGTGACAGTCGTTGTAAGAGGGACACTCCTGTCCCAGGCAATTGTCGGTGGTGCTGGTGACCAGCGGCCAGACGGCAGAGTCTTCGGGAATATCCGCGAGTTCCGCGATGTCGCCGCTCTTCGTTCGGCCGGCCCAGGCGCGAATGCGCACGACTTCACCGGCCTGTATGCGGGAGCGGAAACGTCCTTCCGATTCGGCGAGTGCGAGCCGGTGAAGGCAGAGATAGTTGGCGCGCCCTTTGAGCAGGGCCACAGTCACCGGCACACCCAGCGCCTCGCGCACCGCCGGCAGGTCGCGATGGAAGAGTTGATCTTGTAGCGCCTTGGTGCCGGTGGAGACGATGACCTTTTTGCCGGAAAGCAGGGCGGGCACCAGATAGGCGAAGGTCTTGCCGGTGCCCGTGCCCGCTTCGGCGATCAGAGTGTCATGGCTGGCCAGCGCCGTTGCCACCGCTTCAGCCATTTCCTGCTGCTGGGGGCGAGGCGCAAAACCCGAAACGTGCTGCGCGAACGGACCACCGAGTCCTAAAAATTCAGAGGCACTGAGCATGCCGTATAGTATACGGCAAACCCTCTATGCCGCGTCATAGGAAGGTTTAGGCTACTTGCGTAAACCCAGCAAAATCGCCTCGGCGCGTGCGCCGAGATAGACGTATATCCCCAAACCTACCAGCAAGCCTACCGCGGCGAGCATCATCCATACGCCCTTGGGCGTTTCGCCGCCATCGCCCAAAGCTCCTTTAAACATCAGCATCAGCGCCTCGATGGACACGGCGATCAGAATCGCCGCGATGAAGCGCGTGATGGTGCGGCGTGTGGAACTGTGGCGCAATATGTCCTTTTGCATTAACACCTCTTCCTCCAGGATGGTCTTGCCCAGATCGAAAATCGCCAGCGCCAAGGTCATGAAGATGATGACCCCGAAGGGTTTTAATTGCAGTTCCTGCAGCGAGTGCTCGACGTTCAGCAAGGTGGCGATATCGGTAAAGGCTGCATAAAGCAGCACGGCGACCACGCTGAACAATCCCACCACGATCAAGACATAGGTGGATTTGAACAGCGGCTGAAAATAGCGCCGCGAGTTGTCGCCCATTAAAAATGCAATGATACGCACCAGATCCACGTCGAGCACGATGTAGCCTCTGACCTGACCTTGTGTATCGTAGAGTTTTGTGGCCGCCGTGATGCACAGCGTTCTGCTGGCGCTCGACAAATAGGGATCGGTGACAACGGCCTGGTCGGATTCGCGCGCCAGCCTGAAGTAGGGACGCTGGCTGCGATCCTTTCCTTGCCCTTCGCCCGGCGCTGTTTGCCAATAGGGGTTGGCGACATTATCGCTCGTCTGGAGCCCGCGCGCATCCAGGGTATAGAGCAGGTCAACGAAGCGGTAATTTTCCGCGAGCGACTGCATGGCGCCGCGTTGCGCGGGAGGGTTGCCCAACAGGCTGGGTTCGGCGATCCCGGTCAGTATCGAGCCGACCAACTGCTGGATACCGGCGCGGTATTCGTTATGCCTCTCGATAACATTGAGATAATTCATGGGTACGGTTGGGTGAGCGATGAGCCTAGAATTGAAAGTCGGCCTGCAGCCAGAATTTGTCGAGATCACTGGCCAGGACAGGGTTGCGCGCCAGATTGATGGTGTTGGCATCGCCGCTGTAGGCGGCGTATTTCAGCAATACCGTGAGGTTTTTGTTGAGCTTCTTTGCGGCGGAAAAATCCCATTCGCTGCCATAATCGTAACCGTCGTGGTCTGAGGAGAAGCTGTCATAACGTAAAAAC
Organism: Gammaproteobacteria bacterium; assembly: GCA_016195665.1. Classification (NCBI taxonomy): domain Bacteria; kingdom Pseudomonadati; phylum Pseudomonadota; class Gammaproteobacteria; species Gammaproteobacteria bacterium. The sequence goes on from JACPZD010000014.1 coordinate 3,502, forward strand.
CAGTTGATCCCGGCCCAGCTCTTGGACACGGTGACAAAGATATCCCGCAAACCGTCTTTGGGCGTGACGAGAAATTGATCGGCCCAGCCGTTGAAGGCGTGCAGCGTGGCGAGCGGTGTAGCGAATCCGTAGACGCCGTCGCCGCTCAATACTTCGTAGTTGAGCTTTGCCTGGAAGCCCTGGATTTCGAGACCCAGGATCAGGTTTTTATAATCGCCGTTCACCGTACTCGCCCCGTCCTGATAATCGCTCTGGTCGGCATATTCGGCGGTATAGAAATATTTGACGCCGCCTTCTTGTTGATACCAGCCATCGAATCGAGCGCCCAGTGTCTTGTTCGAGGCGGAAGGCGGAATGGGTTGCCCTGGTTCATAGTCGAGCAGATAGGCGTAGCCTGTCAGCGTTCCGTACTGGATGCCGCGGTAGGCGACGTTCAACAGCTCACCCCTGAGATCAATGTCGCTTAAGGTGGGATGCTTTTCGCCGAAGACGCGGTTGACGTTGCTTACGTGTGAAAAAAATAGATTGAGGTTATTGGTCAAGGCCGAAGTGATGGCAAGGGCGTCAAAGGTCTGCGAATTTTGCCGCCAGCCCACGTCGCCGATGAAACGCTGGTTGTCGAGGTTGATGATCTGCCGGCCGTATTTGAACACGGTGTCCGACAACACAGTGCCGGGCTGGCCTTTGTAGCTCAAGTAGGCCTGATTGACCTCGGTGCTTTCCGGGTCGGCCACCACAGGGAATCGAGCCAAACCGTTGAGGGTGTCATTGTATTGATTGCCGCCGATGTTATGGACGCCCTCGAATTGCAGCAAGGCGCTGAAGCCACGGAATTCACCAGTGGCGTAACCAAGCTGCGTGCGCAGGGTGAAGGCGTTGGCCTGCTCCGGCTTGCCTTCTTGATCCACCCATTCAAAACGCGGGCGAAGTTGGCCCGTAAGCTTGCCGCCGGTTATGGCCTCCACTAAACCGCCTTCGGCGTAGGCGTGCGGGAGCGTAACAAGCCCGGACACAATCATGAGCAGGGTAAGGGTCGTTTGTTTAATCAGGGTGGGTCTCGAAAAAATCATAGAGGTAGGTTCCTTGATAGTCAATGGATAATCATGCGGCGTACTGCGCATGGCGGTGATGCAAAAACTTGAGCACTTCGCCGCGCAACCGCGCATAGTGAGGGTCTTCGGCCAGCGCCAAGCGGTCGCGCGGTCTCGGCAGATCAACCAGAAGGATGTCTCCGATGGTCGCCGCGGGACCGTTGGTCATCATTACCACCCGGTCGGAGAGTAATACCGCCTCGTCCACGTCGTGCGTCACCATCATCACAGTGCAGCCTTGCGCGGCGACGATACGCATCAGTTCGTCCTGCAAGAGCGAGCGCGTCAAGGCGTCGAGCGCCCCGAGCGGCTCATCCAAGAGCAGTGCCGTGGGTTGCATCGAAAGCGCCCGCGCGATGCCCACCCGCTGCTTCATGCCACCCGAGATTTCATGGGGATATTTATGCTGTGCGTCCTTCAGACCGACCAGATCAAGCGCCTGCTCCGTGCGCTCACACAGACGTGCTCTGGGCTCGGCGGCGCCGAATACCCGTTCCACGGCGAGATACACGTTGCCGAAACAACTCAACCAAGGCAGCAGTGAGTGGTTCTGGAACACCACGCCGCGATCGGGACCCGGCCCGTTGATTTCGCGCCCGTTACAAAGCAAGACGCCGCGGGTGAGCGGGATCAGGCCCGCCACCAGATTGAGCAGGGTGGATTTTCCGCACCCCGAGTGACCGATAATGGAAACGAATTCACCCCGCCGTATGGTCAGGTTGATGTCCGTGATGGCCGTGTACAGGCCATGCTGGGTGGAAAATGTCCGCTCCACATGTTCGATTTGTATGAATTTATTGTGCATGGTGATTACTCCTGGTGAACTGTCAATATTCAAAACGCCTGGCCAGCATAAGCAGCATTTTCTCAAGTGCCAGGCCGACGATACCGACGACAAATATAGCAATGATGATGTGCTCGACGTTGAGGTTATTCCATTCATCCCAAATCCAAAAACCGAGGCCGACCCCGCCGGTCAACATCTCGGCGGCGACGATCACCAGCCATGCGATACCGATAGACAGCCTGACCCCGGTCATCATGTAGGGCAGCGTCGCGGGAAACAGGATTTTGCTGAATATCTTGAACTCCGAGAGATTCAACACCCGCGCGACGTTGAGATAGTCGGTCGGCACCTTGGTCACGCCGACCGCCGTGTTGATAACCATGGGCCAGATGCTGGAGATGAAGATCACCCAGATCGCGGCGGGCTGCGCCTCTTTGAATACCAGTAAGCCGATTGGAAGCCACGCCAGCGGCGACACCGGGCGCAGCAGGCTGATGATGGGCGCCGTCATTTGGCTTAAGAAACTGAAACGTCCGATCATGAAACCCAGCGGGATGCCGACCAATGCCGCGAGACCGAAGCCCAGCCCAACCCGTTCCAGTGAGCGCAGGATATTCCAGCCGATGCCTTGGTCATTCGGCCCGTGGTCGTAGAAGGGGTCGCTGAATACCTCGACGGCGGAGTGCCAGGTTTTCACCGGACCCGGCAGTTGCGGACTGTGCCCGGCGAGCAGTGACCACCCCAGCATGAACACGATCAGACCGAGCAGCGGCGGAATCGCTGATTTGATCAACCCATCCATGCCGCCGTACAGTGAGGTCTTCCACTTTCGCGCGGCCGACTTCGCTTGCTGGACTGTGCCCGGCGCGAGTTTCGTCGGAAGACGGGCGGTATCCTTCCTGTTTATTGGGATGACGTCTTTTTTCGTCATGGGCGCCACGTTCATCAGGAGCCTCCTTTCAGGCCTTGAGCTGGAAGCTTGCGGCATACTGTTTGGGATTTTTGCCGTCCCACACCGTGCCGTCAAAGAAGGTGCTGCTGCGCAACGGCTCGGCCGGCAGCGGGACTTTGAGTTGCTCGGCCGCCTGTTTGTATAAAGTGATTTGGTTCACCTGGCTCGCCACGGCCAGATAATCCGGATCATCGGTCAACAAGCCCCAGCGTTTATGCTGCGTCATGAACCACATGCCGTCGGATAGATAAGGGAAATTGACGTGACCGTCGTTGTAGAATTTCATGTAGTCGGGATCGGTCCAGGATTTGCCGAGCCCGTTTTCATACTTGCCCAGCATGCGGCCTTCAATCACCGGATCGGGCGCATTGACGTAAGACTTGCTGGCGATGATCTTGGCGACCTTGGGGCGGTTCGCGGTGGTATCAATATATTTGGAGGCTTCCAGCACGGCCATGATCAAGGCGCGCGCCGTGTTGGGATATTTCTGCACGAACTCCAGCGTAGTCCCCAACACCTTTTCCGGATGATCTTTCCAGAGTGCTTGCGTGGTCGTGGCGGTGAAGCCGATCTGGTCGTAGATGGCGCGTGCATTCCAGGGCTCGCCCACGCAGTAGCCGTCCATATTGCCGATGCGCATGTTGGCGACCATTTGGGGCGGAGGGATAACGATATTTTTCACATCATTAAAAGGATGAATACCGTGGGCGGCCAGCCAGTAATACAACCACATGGCATGCGTGCCGGTGGGAAAGGTTTGCGCGAAGGTGTAGTCGCCCTTCTCGGCATCAACCAATTTTTTCAAGCCGGCGCCATCGGTAACGCCTTTATCTTTAAGTGCATTCGACAAGGTGATGGCCTGTCCGTTGTGATTGAGACCCATGAGGATGGCCATATCCTTTTTCTGTCCGCCGATGCCGAGCTGCACGCCGTAGATCAAGCCGTACAGCACGTGAGCGGCGTCAAGCTCACCCAACGCCAGTTTGTCGCGCACGGCGGCCCAACTCGCCTCCTTGGTCACCGTCACATTGAGGCCGTATTTTTTGTAAAGCCCCAACTCGCCGGCCATCACCACGCTGGCGCAGTCGGTAAGCGGGATAAATCCTATCTTGAGATCGGTTTTCTCGGGTGCGTCCGAGCCCGCCGCATACACGCGGCTGCTCAAGCCGATGGGCAATGCGGCATAAAGGCTCAAGGCGAGGGCGGATTTGATAAACACGCGCCGTGGTTGATCAATACTGATTTCGGGCAAGGCGTTGGTATCAGAGTTCTTCATACTTAACTACTCCTCGGTAAATTGTGGCCAAAAAAAACGTCCATCCACGGGATTCTTCCCGCAGAATGGACGCCGTTGTCCGTCATTCAGGCCGCCGTTGGCCCGAGTTGTTGTTTGCTAAACTATGTGGGGGTGGTCCCCCGGGCCGGCCCCCCATTGGGCCGGCCCTTGTTCATGTCAGATCAGCAATTGTGCGGCAGAGAGCACGTTTCCAGCGGCTTCAGCCAGACGTTGGTTACCCGCCATCGCCAGTTTGCGCAACGCCTGATAGGCCTCTTGTTCCGTACAATGACGTTGCTGCATGATCAAACCTTTGGCGCGCTCAATGACTTTACGTTCCGCGAGCGCGTTGTTGGCCTTGGCGAGATCTGCGCGCAGCGACTGATATTCCTGAAAGCGAGCGATGGCCACTTCTATGATAGGTTTGATCCGCTCATTGCTGAGGCCATTCACAATGTACGCGCTCACGCCGGCCCGCATGGCGATGCGAATTTTTTCCTTATCGTCATCGTGCGTAAACATTACTACCGGCCGCTGCGATGTATGGCCGATGCAACACATGTGCTCCAAGGTGTCACGGTCGGGTGAGTCTACGTCAATAACGATCACGTCGGGTTGACTCTCCACTATGCGTGTCTGTAAATCTTCATTTGCGGTCAGGCGCGCAACTACTTCATAGCCGGTATTGTGTAAAGCATCTTCCAGCAATGCCGCCCGTTCCGGTTTTTCGTCTACAATCATGACGCGCAACATGAGGTGTTGTTTTCCTTTGGATGGCCACTTGTCGCCCTTAACCTAACATTCGTCCATTCTCCGAGGAGAGGCGGAGAATGGACGTTCACCCGACAGACGCCTTGCGGGTGTGTCAGGCCGCCGCTGTAAACTCATTCCGGCTGACAACATTTACCGCCGAATTGCCCGCAATGGAGTGGGTGTTGTGACCCAAAAATTGCTCTCCGGTGACGATGAACATGGCGATATCCGCCACACGCTTGTTGCGGTTTAGCGCCATCTTGTACAGGCCTTGATAGGCGCCATTTTCGGAGACGTGCGCCTTGTTCATCAGTATCTCGATGGCTTGACGGATCAATCTACGCTCAGCGGGCGTTGTATTGGCCTCTTGCAATTGTTTTTGCAGGGTTTGCGTTTCATGAAAACGGATGACGGCAAGATCCAGGACGGCCTTGACCCGCTCGGCTTTCAGTCCATCCACGACGAAGGCGCTGATACCGGACTTCAGCGCGGCATTTATGGTGCTTGCATCGCTCTGATTAACGAACACGGCGATGGGGCGCGGAGTCGTCTGGTGGATGCGCGCAATCTGACGCAATTTGCGCGAGTTGATTTGAGTGGTCGCGACGACAACGACATCCGCTTCGATTTTTTTAAGCGTGAGGCGCAATGCCGCAATACTCGTAACGTGTGCGGGAATGTCATAGGAAAGGTTGTTCGCGGCCCGTTTTAACAGGTCCGCGTATTCAGGGTTTTCTGTGACTAACACGATGCGCATGGCTAAGCTCCCGATTGATTCGCTGGGAGAGGTATAGCAATGCCTGTGCCAATCAAGTGAAATCTATATTTTTTAGTAGCTTAACAGGAGCGGATCCCGGCAAGAGGGATTTTTTGCACCATTAACTATGCAGTATCAAAGAGGGATGAGTCATTATGGGGCGAGCCGGGTAGGGTGGGCAGACAGGGCTTTCGTCTGCCCACGTTGTTTTGAATCCGCGTGGGCACAAAAACGTGCCCACCCTTGTATCTTCTTTCCCGTGGTGGTCAGCTACCATCACACGAGACAGAGGCAGCTTGTGCCCACCCTTAAGGCTATGACCTTGCCGCGTAGATCAAGCCCTCTGTCTCACCTTCCACGCCAGCACAGACACTG